>WLJI01000022.1 GCA_009701845.1 Actinomycetota bacterium | reverse complement strand
TGGGTTGGTGGGTGCATAGCACTTGGTGACTGCATCCACGCTGCCGAAGAGCGGAACTCCGGTGACACGTGCCGTAAAGCCAATGCTGAAGCTGGAGTAGCTCGAACCGTAGAGCTGGGCATTCAGTGAAGTTCCCGATGTGCCAGTGGCCTGCAAATTGATGGTTACTTCGGGCAGGACTGCAGTGGTGCCCGCAGCTAGGTTGCCAGGCACCGAGAGGGTCACGATGCTGCCAGAGGCGGTCACGGTCACTGCACCAGAACCCAAGGCGCTCCCGCCGGAGTATGAGGCAGACACAAACGTTGAGCCTGCAGGAATCGCAAACTTAACTGTGAGTGACTTGAGGTAGCTGATCGCGTAGCCGCCACCAGAAGTGGGAACAACCACAGGGTCAGCAGTGAGTTTCATTGCGAATGCGCCGCCTGGCGTAACGGAACCAGGTACGAGAGTGGTCACACCGCTGCTCAAGCCGCTGGTACTTGACTGCCCAACTGCAGTGCCCTGACAGGTCATGGCCACTGCTGTGCGCACTGCTGCCGGAGGAGCAGTGGTGGTAGTTGTGGTTGTGGGCGGAATTGTCGTTGTCGTCGTTGTCGTCGTCGTCGTTGTCGTCGTTGTTGGTGCGACGGTGGTTGTTGGTGCGACGGTGGTTGTTGGTGCGACGGTGGTTGTTGGTGCGACAGTGGTTGTTGGTGCGACAGTGGTTGTTGGTGCAACGGTTGTGGTGGTCGTGGTTGTGGGCGGCTTCGGTGGAGCAACACATGCTCCAAGCAGCAAGGTTCCAGCGGCAAGTGTTGCCCCCAAAACGCCTCGTACCCGCGTAGTGCTTGTCTGCATGATTCTTGCTCCCCTAGTCGCCATGCGAACCTCTCTAGGTCCGCCCAGAGAGTATTGACTCAAATTCAAACGAACACAACCATTTTGGACAGTTAGTCATGACGGAAGTCACCCTGAATCAATCTGACGGGGCCTGAATCCGCTGCTAATTTCACAAACTTATTTGTTCGTTGTGCATGACAAACCCTTGTGTTTGCTTGCTGCTTTACCCCCCATATACGCCTGTTTGAGGTCCCCTCAACCTGCAACCCTCTGGATTACTTCATGAATCGGACTTTCACGCGGGCCGGAGTCTTTCTCCTCGGACTGCTCATCTCTTGTACTGCTTATTGCCTGACGGTTCGAGCAAATATCGGCTTGGGCCCTCTGTTTCTTGTTCAGGTTGCCCTTGAGAAGCACCTAGGGATGTCCGCTGGTACTGCTGCGATGGTGCTGGGGTTGCTACTGGTTGCACTCAGCGCGCTACTGCGAGGAGGTGTGGGCGTTGGAACCGTCTTAGCGCCAGTCCTCGGCGGGGTCATCATCGACATAACTCTGCCGCTCATCCCAACCCTTCAGGGAACTGCACTGCAAGTCGCTGCTTGTGTCTTTGGGACCGTCGTGATGATGCTTGGCGGCGCCCTGATTACTCAGGCGCAATTTGGGGTGGGAGGGATGGATGGTCTGATGCGTGGTTTGTCGGGAAGTCTTGGAGCACCTCTTGGCCACATTCGATTGGGAATGGAGGCAACGTTGCTGCTCCTGGGACTGCTCCTTGGTTCGACTGCAGGAGTCGGCACAATTATCACTGCGCTTTTGGTTGGGCACTCGTATCAATTCTGGATGCACCTGCTTGGCAAACAGCCCTTCGGATTCGCCGTGGGACAGGCAAGCACGCAACAGACAGGCTCGGATCAGGCAGGCTCGGAGCTCGCAGGCGAGTCAGCCCTCGTTCATTGAGGCTCACTAGATTGCGTTCGTTCAACTTCTAGACCAACCTGCCGATCTAACGTGCAGGTATGCAGAGTCCGTCGAGGTCCTCCAACGTAATCTTTGGACTCATCTCCGGAACCGCCATCGCAGTGGCGGCGTACCAAGCGACCGTCGGTCCAACAGGAATTTGGGTCTTCGATAGCGTCGACCTGCCATACATGTTGCTTGCCGTCTCGGCGCTGGCTCTTTGTATCCGAGTATCTAGGCGGTCAACTGGCCGGGCAGTGTTGGTCTGGAGACTGATTGCCATTTCTGCTGCTTGCAATGTGGTGGCAGACGCGGTCTGGATTGGCGCCGAAGCACTTGGCCTGTCTCCCTCTGGGTCGGTCATTGATCTGGTGTACCTG
This sequence comes from Actinomycetota bacterium, assembly GCA_009701845.1. Lineage (GTDB taxonomy): Bacteria > Actinomycetota > Acidimicrobiia > Acidimicrobiales > Microtrichaceae > IMCC26207. The sequence continues at coordinate 21,376 of WLJI01000022.1, read as the reverse complement.
CTGAGTTACCCACTGCTCCTAGCAGCAGTGATCCTGCTTGCACGGGCCCGTGACCCCCACAACGGATGGGAGCAGACCCTCGACGGCCTAGCAGTAGTTGCTGGGCTGGGTCTGTTTGCCTGGCAAGCAGTGGTCGTCGCCCCGGGTGCTCTTGCTCAAGCAGGGGGACTGACGCAGAAGTTGCTGCTCGTGGCCTACCCGTTCATGGACCTTTTGTTACTCGGGGCGTTGGCTGGATTATTACTTGGAACTGCTCGTCGTAGCAGGGCCATCTGGGGGCTTTTTGGCTACGTTCTGGTTTTTTTGGTGACCGACATGGTGTACGCAGCAACACTTCGTGTCACTTCAACTGAGTCCTTGATCGATCCTGCCGACCTTGGGTTTGCGGTGGCCTATGTGTTACTTGGGGCCACCGCGCTGCAACCCGCTGCAGCCAAGATCGCTGATCAACAACCCACCTCAGAGGCCGGACTGAGCAGATCCATTCTGCTGGGTGCTGCAGTAGTGATCCCATCGCTAACGGCAGTCATCTCAATCACTGTTCTTGGTGGAGTCGATTCACGGGTCTTTGCGCTCTCTGCGGTCGTCGTGGCCGTTGTGCTCATGGTCAGGGTGGCACGGATTGTCGCTGGTGAACAGCGTGCGCGGCAGTCAGCGGAGCAAGCTCGCGAGGAGCTTTCGCGTCTTGCTCTTGAGGATCCCTTGACTGGGCTTCCTAATCGCAATTCGCTGCTCAGTTGTTTGCAAGGCATTTCGAGTACTGATTCTCTTGCATTGCTCTTTATCGATCTTGATCACTTCAAGGTAGTCAACGACACTGCCGGCCATGCCGCTGGAGACACCATCCTCAAGATGGCCGCAGCAAGAATCTGCACTGCAGTTCAGCCAACTGGTCAGGTGTTTCGGCTATCAGGCGACGAGTTCGTGACACTGTGCAGTAGTAGTGCTGCAGACAACCCCATTCACTGCGCCGAGAGAGCAGAACAGGCAGCTACAAGAATTCTAGAATCGCTAGCGACCGTCTTTGTGATTGATGACTTGCGTTGGTACATCGGCGGCAGCGTAGGAATTGCGCTCAGCGAACCAGGGTCCAACCGAGATCCTGATCAACTTATTCGCGACGCCGATGTTGCAATGTATGAGGCCAAACGTCAGGGGCGTGGCAGGTTTCGCAGCTTCGATCAGGACCTTCGCGAAGTCATTCGCAGCAGGCATGAACTAGAAAATGAGATTCGGGTCGCAATTGATCGCAATGAAATTGAGGCTGCTTTCCAGCCAGTGGTTCACCTTGACGGTCATGAGATTGCTGGGTTTGAGGCTCTTGCGCGTTGGCGGGATCGTTCGGGCCGGAATCGTTCGGCGGCAGAGTTCATAGAGCTCGCTGAGCAAACAGGATTGATAACCCAAATTGATCACGAGATGCTTCGCAAGTCTTGCCGGTTCATAGCTGAGTTCAACGAGCATCGACTCGACCGTGAACCGGCTTGGGTCTCGGTGAATCTGTCGACTCAAGAACTTGCTGCTCAGGACCTGAGCGAGCGCATTGCCTCTGTCCTTTCAGAGACGGGGATCGACCCTTCTTGGCTGACAATTGAGCTCACCGAGGGTGCGCTCACCGTCGACCCTGACATTGCGGTTCGACGATTGACCGAGGTGCACGACCTTGGTGTCTCTCTTGCAGTAGATGACTTTGGAACTGGGTATTCTTCGCTTTCGCACCTTCTGCGCTTTCCGGTGGACGTGTTGAAAGTCGACCGTATGTTTGTCGATGGGCTGACGGGTACAACGAGTAGTCGAAGCGTTGCTGCGGCCGCATTGCAGGTAGCGAGCACGCTTGGAATCACGGCTGTCGCAGAGGGTGTTGAAACCACGGTTCAGGCAGATGCGCTTCTGGCGCTGGGCTATGACCTAGCTCAGGGGTACCTGTTCGCTCGGGCGATGCCCGCGACCGAGGCCCTCCGGCTGGCTGATGCGAGGGTTACGCCGCAGTCTTGAGCTGACCTAGGGCATTCCCTTTTGAGCTCAGTTCGTTTACTGTCAAGATCGCGCTGACTACACACTTCAGTTCTCCGTATCTGAAGTGTGTACCTGTGAGGTGGCTGTCTGTAGGTTTATTAAGTGACTTGGTGCAAGGGGTGGAAGCATGGATAGGCGGGATCTTTTACGTGGCGGAGTTCTAGCCCTCGGCGGAGTTGCGGCAACCTCGCTTGCGGGCTGCGCTCCTAGTTCAACCGCGCTGCCTTCACCCGAAGCAGTTGATCTGGGGCCCTTTAGCTGCGGAATCGCATCGGGTGTCCATAGCGATACAGCAGTTGTCCTTTGGACTCGGTTTGCCCCAGCGGCCCTTGGCAGCGATGTTGAGGTTGTTTGGCAGGTGGCAACGGACGCTAGTTTCTCGCAGATTGTTCAGTCGGGAACGGGTATCGGCTCGGCGCAAAACGACGGCTGTATCAAGGTGCTCGCAGAGGGTCTGAGCCCGGGGCAACGGTTTTTTTACCGGTTCACCGTCGGCGGACTCACCAGTCCGATTGGTAGAACAAAGACGCTTCCTGCCGCCGGCTCAACTCCTCAGTCCGTGCGACTCGCTGTAGCGAGTTGTCAGAACTACTCCGTTGGCTACTATCCGGCATGGCGAGCCATTGCTGCTGAAGACCTTGACGCAGTTGTCTTCCTTGGCGACTACATCTACGAGTACGCAGGAAGTGCTGACTCGCTTGATGTGCGCGCTGATGTCAGCGTAGAAGCCACCGACCTGCCCTCGTATCGGGCCAAGTACAAAATGTATAAGTCAGACCCAGAATTGCGCGCGGCGCATGCAGCACACCCTTTTGCGCCAGTCTGGGATGACCACGAGTTCTTCAACGATTACGACCGCTTGAGCCTGCTGCGCTATCCCGAGCGGGCAGCCGCTGCGTATCAGGCCTGGTTTGAGTATCAGCCAGTATGGCGAATAGACGCAGATCAGATCTACCGGCGTGCGCGCTGGGGCAACTTGTTAGACCTGTCCATGCTTGACACACGCCAGTACCGCGACCCGCACATCACTGGCCCTAACGGGGAGCGGCTCTTAGTGGGGAGCTCCGCAGATCTTCCCCTTCGGCAGGTACACGATGCTGGGCGGACAATCCTAGGGACCTCCCAACGAGACTGGCTGCTCGACGGTTTTGGGCAAGCACAGGCCGACGACGTCACGTGGAAGCTCGTTGCTAATCAGGTCATGATCAGCCCGGTTCGCATCCTCGACCTTGATGAGCCCGCTCTTCGCTCCTTGCGGCCGGACCTTCCGAAACACGCCGGTGTGTATGCCAGTTTTGATGACTGGAGTGGGTACTCCTGGGAGCGCGACCAGATTACGCAGCGAGTATCCGCTGATGGAATATCGAACCTTGGTTTTCTCACCGGAGATATTCACTCTTTCTGGCAGGCGCCAGTTCTGAGAGATTTCGATGAGCCATTTAGTCCGGTCGTTGCTCAGGAATTTGTGTGCGGCTCAATTAGCTCCAAAGGCGTTGATTACGCCGGGGACTTTGCAGGGCCTGCCGAAGCAGCGGTGACCACGCTGCGGCCTGGATTCCGTTACGCAGACTTTCGCCGACGCGGCTTTGGGCTTGTTGAGTGCACGCAGTCTCATGCCACCGTTGAGTACCGCACAGTCAATGCGCGTACTCCAAATCTGAGTGCACCAAGTGCCCAATCAAAGCGGCGAGTTCGCTTTGATTGGCCCGCCGAAACGCAGAGGGTGAGCATCACCCGCGGGTGATTGTGGTTCGCGGTTGAATAGGCGCCGTGTCTCATCGCGTTACCCAGCCAATCTGGAAACCGCTCTCTAGCGGCCTGCCTTTTTTCGCGGCCCTGAGTAATGGCAAAAGACTGCGCTCCGTCTCTGACCTGATCACACTCATCCTCACACTGCTGCCTGCAGCATTGTTGGCTCAACTTTCGGTTCCTACCTCGGGCTTCGAACAAGCTTTGGTAGATCTGATTGATGCAATACCGAGCTTCTCAGATGTGCTCTGGCGTCTCGGTGTTGCCTGTCTGTTGTTGTGGTTGCTAGCGATACTCATTGCCTCGGCGGTGCGTCTTCGAGCTGAGGTGCTTGTTGACATTGCAGCTTCACTCGTTGTCGCAGTTGCGCTTTCGCTTCTGTTCTCACGGCAAATAAACGGAGTCTGGCCATCGTTCTCCCAGGCTGCTTCGGGTGGCTCAGCAGGCTCGGTTCCTTTGATCTCCTTGGTCTGTGCTGTGGCTGTCTCTTCTGCAGCCTCGCCGCACTTGTCATTACCCTTTCGGCATTTCGGCCGCTGGGTAGTGCTCACAGCCACCCTTTCAGTAGTGCTGCTTTCCTCCTCAACACCATTTGGTGGCGCGCTCAGCCTCTTACTTGGAATAGCCGCCGCTGCAGCGGTACACCTGCTGTTTGGCTCCTCGATGGGCGGACCCAATCTGTTGGGAGTCGCGGTAGCTCTCGAACAGCTCGGCCTGAGAGTTGATCACCTAGTTGCTGCACCTCGGCAGAGCAGTGGCGTTTTCGTGGCAGATGGCGTGAGCCCATCATCCGGGCCGGTTCATATAAAGGTCTATGGGCGAGACGCGCGAGACACCCAACTCGTGAGCCGACTCTGGAGGGCAATTTGGTACCGAGGTGACGCACGCCCAGCCATGACGAGGGAACAACAAGTTGAGCATGAGGGGTTTGTCACCATGCTGGCGGCGAGTCGCGGTATCGCTGTTCCAAAGGTCCTCGTAGCGGGGATGACGGAGGCCGGCGATGCGCTGCTTGCCGTTTCTCAGCGAGGCACACCGATAGAGCGCTCACAAGACGCTCCGGTTGAAAGCATCTGGCAACTCCTTCGTTCCTTACACCGCAGCGACTTAGCTCATGGTTCACTCGACCTCGACAGCTTCGCCTTGTTCGGCAATGAGGTCCTTTTGACTGACCTGTCCACGGTGAGTAATTCGGCGTCTCGCGACCAGCAACTGACTGACCTAGCTCAGGCCATGGTGGTCACCTCGCTGTTGGTAGGAATTGAACGTGCGACCATTATCGCCAGCGAGCAACTTGATTCCGAAGAGGTCGTAGACCTCTTGGCCTACATTCAACTTTCGGCACTCGGCCGCTCGCTTCGCGAAGACCTCAAAGCCTCGGGCCTTGGAATCGAGGCGGTACGGTCGGCGCTTGCGGCTGTGGAGGGAGTCGAGGTTCCCGAGATTGCTCAACTCAGGCGAGTCTCAGTGCAGTCCCTCGTGACGGTGGTATTGCTCTTGCTGGTGGCAGGTGCGCTCATCGTTACGCTGGGCGAGGTCAACCTTGCAGAGCTTGCGGCTGCGCTGAGGTCGGCTTCAGTCGCTATGGCGCTTGCAGCAGTGGTGGTTGGGCAGACTCCGTTCTTCACTCAAGCTGTGGCCACTCGGGGAGCATGCCCACGCCCACTTGCCTATGGGCCTGTGGCGCTGCTCCAGATGTCTATTGGCTTTATGGCGCTTGCGGTCCCATCCACTGCGGGCCGCTTGGCGCTAGACATCCGCTTCTTTCAGCGACAGGGGATTCCCGCAGCCTCGGCAGTATCGATTGCCGCGATTGATGGATTCAGCGGATTTCTTGTGCAGATCTCGCTACTTCTCATCACCTTGGTTTTTGGGCTTGGGCGTGTCGACCTGACTTGGAAGACGCCCGACCTAGGCAGTTCTGACGACTTAACGCTGCTGCTGATTTTTGCGGGGGTGCTTCTGGTGATTGTCGCCGTACTAGCTGCAGCCTTGCCGGCAATCCGTAACCGAGTGCTGCGCAGGGTGACCCCCATGCTGTCCGAGGCGAAACAAACACTTCGTTCGCTTCGCTCGCTCTCTAACTTGTTGCAGATCTTTGGCGGAAACCTTGGAAATCAGTTGCTCTTTGCGCTCACCCTTGGAATCTGCCTGAGGGCCTTCGGTGGCAGTCTCAACTTGGCGACGCTGTTGGTGGTGTATGTGGCAGCTGCGCTCTTTGGTGGCCTGATGCCTGTTCCCGGAGGGATTGGGGTGATGGAAGCTGCCCTGATGACGGGGTTGATAGCGGCGGGGGTTGATTCCACCACGGCGGCGGGTACAGCGTTGCTTTTTAGGCTTGTAACGTTTTACTTGCCACCGATCTGGGGATGGGTCGCTCTTCGATGGCTGCAGCGGCATAGCTACTTGTAGGTGCTGCGCGGCAGCCAACTAGCGAAGGCTGTAGAAGCAGCAACGCTCTACAAGCAGTAATGCGGGACAAGCAGTAATAGAGTCCACCTTTGCAGTCCTTGAGCGAAGGAACATAGGCACGTGAGCAAACAGCACCTCCCGATAGCGCAAAACACTACGCCCGAACTCCAGGCGTATCTTCTTCGGACCGAATCAACCCTTGATCTTTTTGCTTTGCTCACCTTGTGGGTCGTGGTCATTCCTTTCCGCAGTTTCGGTACGGGCACGACAGCATTTGCGGCGTCCTTCATCACCAAGTTTCTGGTATCGCTGGTGTTCGCAATCGACATGTTTCGTCGGGCGCGAATGGCACCACAGCCTTGGACCTATGTCTGGGCGCATCCGGTTGGGTTGCTCGCTGTAATCTTTCCGCCGGTTCGTGTGCTTTTCAGCGTTCGCCTTGTTACCTCGCTTTTTCGGCGAGGGCATCTAGCAAAGTTTCTTGCCGCAGACTTGGTTTTGCTGATGAACGGGATGCTCATCGTGTACTTCTATGAGCGGCGAGCCCCGGGCGCAAACATCACCAGCCTTGCTGACGCAGCATGGTGGGGGATCGTTACGGTCACCACAGTGGGCTACGGCGACCTGTATCCCATTACGCCCGCTGGGCAGATCGCTGCAGCCTGCATTATGGCTACTGGCATCTTGACACTCGCTGTGATCACGGCACAGGTCTCGTGGAGCTTCAGCCAGCAAGTTGAGGACCGAACCAAGGGGTCGCCGTCTGAGACCCTAGAGCCCGAAAATACGGACCCAGGAGCGATTGCTCCCCAGCAAGATCTTGCTGGGCTGCATGGCCGACTTGACGGAATCGAGGCGCAACTCAAGCGACTGCTGCAACAATATGACCCGTCGCCAGAGCAGGTCCCGGACGACAATCAGACCTAGCGAGCCTGAAGCGCGTCCCAAGCTTCGGTGAGGACCTTGCGAAGCACGGATTCAATGAGGGCAAATTCGGCCTCGCCCGCAATGAGTGGCGGCGACAAAACAATCAAGGGCTCTGCGCGGTCATCTGTTCTACACATCAGGCCCTCTTCGAAGAGGCGCTGAGAGATCAAACCCTTGAGGAGCCACTTGCATTCCTCGGGCGAGAACGTCTCTAGCGTGACGGGGTCTCTCACGAGTTCAACTACTTGCAAGTAGCCCTCTCCTCGAACATCACCCACGATGGGAAGATCTTCAAGGCGCCGCAGGTGAGCGGTCAGGCCCGACTCGTTGTCCAACACGTTCTGCAGCAGTTGCTCACGCTTGATGAGTTCGATATTGGCAAGCGCGACGGCTGCAGACACCGGGTGGCCCGCAAAGGTGAGTCCGTGCAAGAACATGTCATCTTCCCCAAGGAAAGGTTCCGCGAGTGCCTCGCTGATCATCATCCCGCCAAGCGGGGAGTAACCCGAGGTGACTCCCTTGGCAAAGGTGATGATGTCGGGCTGATACTCGTAGCGCTGCGAACCAAACCAGTAGCCGAGCCGGCCAAAGGCGCAGATGACCTCGTCAGAGATGAGCAACACTCCGTAGTGATCGCAGATCTCTCTGACGCGAGCGAAGTATCCCGGCGGGGGAACGAGCGCTCCGCCAGTGTTTTGGACGGGTTCTAGGATGACTGCGGCAACTGTTGACGGACCTTCCATCTCGATTCGAGTGGCGATATCTTCAGCGCATCGCAACCCGAATGCTTCTAGGTCCCCTGCGTCTGAGTCTCTGAAGCTGTTGGTGTTTCGTACCTTGACAGCCCCAGGAACAAGTGGCTCGAACACGTTTTTGATGGCAGGAAGGCCAGTGATCGACAACGCCCCCATCGTGGACCCGTGATACGAGAGATAGCGCGAGACGATCTTGGTGCGTGAGGGCTGACCAATCTGAGCAAAATATTGCCTTGCGAGTTTCCATGCCGACTCAACTGCCTCGCTGCCGCCGGTCGTGAAGAAGACTCGGTTGAGGTCGCCAGGCGAGAGCGCTGCTAGTTCGGCTGCGAGTTCCAATGCTGGCTCTGTTCCGTAGGACCAGATCGGAAAATAGGCGAGTTTCTCTGCCTGTTTCGCTGCCGCCTCTGCGAGTTCCTTGCGGCCGTGGCCGACCTGAACAGTAAACAGTCCAGACAGACCGTCAAGATACCGCTTGTTGTTCTGATCAAAGACGTAGCAACCCTCACCCCGCACGATCACAGGCAGGTGTTGTTGGTCAATGGGAGATATTTGGCTGAACTGACCCCATAGGTTTGACAAGATTGCGCCTCTTCTAAGTCGGAGAGTGTTTCTGAACAACAAACTATGCCCTCCGGACACTGCCATGCTCTTTAGGTAGGGGCTAGTTTCTTGTGATGGCAATTGCTGAGGGGGTCCGCAAGCGCTCGATGCCGTTCATGCACGGGGTCTTGCCGCTCCATCGAAAGCAGATGCCCTCTGACTTGTTGGCTGGGGTAACGCTCGCAGCGCTGGGGATTCCCGAGGTAATGGGATACGCAAAAATTGCAGGCATGCCCGTGATTACAGGGCTTTACACGATTCTGATTCCTATTGCTGTCTTTGCTCTCTTAGGTTCGTCACGTCACCTTGTGGTGGGCGCTGATTCTGCAACTGCGGTCATTCTCGCGGCGGGCCTCGTTGGCTTGGCATCGGTTGGTTCCCCGGAGTACGTCGCGTTGGCGGGGCTTGCGGCCTTGGTCACCGGTGCTGTGCTCATTGTCGCTCGGCTGATTCGGTTGGGTTTTTTGGCAGATTTCCTGAGTCGGAGCGTGCTCATTGGCTTCCTGACAGGGGTCGGAATCCAAGTGGCCATGGGTCAGGTGGGGGCAATGTTTGGTGTGCCGAGCGGAACGGGTCGAACTGTTCGCAAGTTCTTCGGCACGTTGGCAAACCTGGGCCAAACAAATCTGACAACGCTGGCTGTATCTGTTGCTGTTCTGGTAGTCATCCTTGGAAGCGCGAAGATTAATAAGCGGATTCCAGGGGCACTGATTGCCATTGTCGGGGCGATTGTGGTGAGTTGGAGCCGAAACCTTTCGGCCGACGGGGTGAGCACGATTGGTAAGGTGCCAGGCGGCTTGCCCTCATTCGGGATGCCTGATGTGAGTTGGTCTGATGCCGGGCCGCTTGCAGCGACAGTTGGCGCAATGGTCCTGGTAATTCTGGCGCAGAGCGCAGCCACCTCTCGCGCCTATGCCGCCAAGTACGAGGAGCAATTCTCCGAGAACGAAGATTTGGTTGGCCTTGGTGTTGCCAATCTAGCTGCTGGTCTTTCCGGGGCCTTCGTCGTGAATGGCAGTCCTACCAAGACGCAGATGGTGGACGGGGCCGGGGGTCGGAGCCAGATATCTCAGTTAAGTACGGCTTTTGTAGTGCTGATTGTGTTGCTGTTCTTGACTGGCCCATTGCAGTACCTGCCCAATGCTGTACTGGCCTCGGTCGTGTTCTTGATCGGCGTGGAGCTAGTTGACGTAGATGGGATGCGAGGCATCTGGAAGGTCCGCAAGGACGAGTTCGCTATTGCAGCGCTGACTGCAGCGGTCGTCGTCAGTGTCGGTGTCGAGCAGGGTGTCATTTTGGCAATTGTGTTGTCCGTACTGGATTACGTCCGCCGTGGCTATCGCCCGAGTATGTCGCTGCTGAGCGTTGGTGCGTCCGGCGCCCTGCACTCGAGTCCCGTGGCCGAGGGCACGCTCGCTGCTCCGGGTTTGATGGTCCTTCGCTTTGCGGCCGACTTATTTTATGCCAACGCAAACGGCTTCTCTACTCAGGTACTTGAGCTAGCGGCAACTCCCGGTGTGACCTGCATTTGTCTCGATGCCAGCGGAATCGCTGACATCGACTACTCCGGTTGGAAGACGCTGAAGGAGCTGCGCGCAACCCTGCAGCAGCGCGAGGTGAGCTTTATCTTCGCGGAGGTTTTGCCAGAGGTCCGAGCAGAGATGGATCGCTACGGCATCACCAAAGCCGTGGGTGAGGACGCTTTCTTTGATTCAGTGAGTGAAGCAATCCAAAGTACGGAAACCGATGCAAACTCCTAATCGCCTCGGAGACTGGAAGGTTCTGCCGGGTAGTCAGATAGTGCCCTCGGATGTGATTTTGAATTCGCCTGACTTCGTGGTCTGTGTGGATCCGGAATTCAGAATCGAAGGAGTGGGGGGTGATTCAGAGGCCTTTTTGGGAGTCGCTGCAGAGGAACTTCTTGGGCGGCAGGCAATCGAGTTGATTCACGTAGAGGATCGCGACCGCGTCATGGGCAACATGATCAGGTACGCCGAAGGTAAGGAGTCTTATCGGCCCGAACTCCGACTGCTCCACAGCAGCGGCCATGCTGTTGTGGTCGAAGTAGTTGGCCGAAGATTACGCCGCCCCGACGGTGTGCACTTTCTGCTTGTTGCGCGCCGGCAGCTCGGACTAGGGGTCCGCCAAGTTGCCGATGACATCGGAATTGGAATCCTGCGCTGTGATCCCCTTGGCGAGATTCATGAATCAAACGCTGCTGCCTCGGTGCAACATGGCTACGAAGGCGAGGAACTCTCTGGCCGCATTCAGGACCTCAACGTTCAGGTGTCGGGTGACTCGAAGGATTGCCCTGATGCACAGCTGCACCCAGCACTTCGATACCTCAATGGTGCCGGTACGGCCTCGCAAGTTGTCACAATTATTGGCCGTGATGGCGTGTCGCGAGTGATCTCCTTTGATGCTCGTCGGGTGAGGTATCGAGAGGACGGCACCCCCGGGGTCATCATGTTGTTGCGCAACGTCACTGAGCGATACGAGATGCAACAAGAGCTGTACCGTCGATCAACTCGCGATGACCTCACCGGCCTGCTGAAGCGTTCAGCCTTCTTAGAAGCGGCCGAAGACTTGCTCGCGGCAACTGCCCGACCAGGTGATTTTCCAGTGGGCGAGCAAAAGCTATTTGGCGTTCTCTTTTGCGATATCGACCGCTTCAAGTCCATCAACGAACGCCACGGGCATGGTGAAGCAGACCGCTTCCTTGGCCAAGTCAGTGAGCAACTTGAAGCGTCACTGCACACCGTAGAAAGTTCGGTCGTTTATCTTGGAAGAATTGGCGGCGACGAGTTCGCGATAGCAATTCAGTGTGCCAGCCGCGACGAGTTTGAGCAGTTAGCTGACGGGTTCAGAGCAGCGGTTCAGCGTTCGGCGCTCGAGACCCTGCACGTTTTGGTCACTGCGAGCGTCGGTGTTTCCTTCTATGACCCGAATGTAGGACAGACCGTAGAGGAACTCCTTGACGAGGCAGGCGCCGTCCTGCGGCTAGCTAAGCGAACCGGCCGCGACCGAGTGCTCCACTTTGATTCGGGAATGCGCGCTGTACGCAGCGAACAGAGCCGCCTCGAAGGCGTTTTGCGCTCAGCGCTTGCCGACGGGCGCATTGAGTATGCATTGCAGCCAGTAGTCGACCCCTATACGGGCATGATTAGCGGTGCCGAGGCTTTGGCGCGACTTAGAGATGATGACGCAACGTTGGTTCCTGCTGCAGCTTGGATTGAAGTAGCGGTCGCTGCTGGTCTCTCTAGTGCTGTGGATGCGGCCGTACTCGAACCAGTTCTTGCGCTTCTTGGATCTCTTGTCGAGAGATGTCCCGGCGGTTTGCCAGTCATTGGTGTCAATCTGTCGGACACTTCGCTTGCTCGGCCTGATCTTGCCGATTGGATCTTCTCTCTGCTTGAGCGTTACCAGGTTCCACCCGAGGCTTTCTTGGTAGAAGTACCAGAACTGGTCCTTCCTGTGATTCGAGAACGTTCGGCGGAGGCGCTCAACAGATTTCGAGACAAAGGGCTTTGGTTAGCAGTCGACGATTTCGGATCGGGTTACGCCTCTTTCAACGAGGTCCGTGACTTGCCGCTGAATACCCTCAAGATTGATCGATCTTTTCTGACGGAACAACGTGACTCGGCTGATTACATCATCTTGCGAACTGCCCTTGAGATGACCCACGCGCTGGGGTGCCGCAGCGTGGCGGAAGGAGTCGAGACTCAGGCCGAACTCGACGTAGTGATGGAACTCAAGGTCGATTATGTGCAGGGGTACTTCTTTGCGCGGCCGATGCCCCCACAGGACTTCGTTACACTCCTGCTTTCGGCGAAGCCAGTCGCGCCGCAGGGCTCAGCGGTACGCCAGATCACCACGCCAGGACAGAGAGTGGGCAGCGAAGATGAATAACGCAACCGGCATCCCCGAGAGTGCGCCCGAGCCTCAGGCTTCTGAGGTACCGGAATCCGCCACTTGGGTTCTCGCAGCGTTGATTTTGGTTGCGGCAGTGGCGAACTTGAACCTAGCGGTGGCCAACGTTGCGTTGCCCGATATCGGTAAGGCCTTCACAGCCTCGCAAACGCAGCTCAATTTGGTAGCGATTGGGTATTCGCTGGGACTAGCGGCCTCTGTGATTTACCTCGGCGCACTTGGCGACAGGTACGGCCGAAAGTTGATGCTGCTGCTAGGTATCGGGCTCTCTATCCCAGCCTGCGTGCTTGCAGCACTCGCACCTAGCATCCAGGTGTTGTTTGTCGCTCGGCTAGTTGGAGGACTCTCAGCGGGCATGGCATTTCCGACCACGCTTGCACTCATCACCGCATTATGGTCCGGGCCAGCACGGACCAAGTCGATTGCCTTGTGGTCTGGGATGGGCGGTGCGCTCTCTGCGCTCGGTCCATTGATTGCGGGCTTCTTGTTGCAGTATTTCTACTGGGGTTCGGTCTTTTTAGTGACGTTGCCGCTTGCCGCCGTTGCGTTGGTCATGGCGTGGAAGTTCGTCCCGGCTCACGTGAACGAAGATTCAGACCCAGTCGACAATCTGGGCGGGGTGCTTTCTATCGTGGGCGTTGGCGCGCTTGTACTTGCAATCAACTTTGCCGCAGTGCCCAACGCTGGTGCGCTTGCGGCTGGGTTAGCTGTCTTGGCTCTAGCGTCAGGCGTGGCCTTTTTCATCCGGCAACGCAAGGTCAAGGTCCCATTGTTTGACCTTGACGTAGCGGGCCGCCAAATATTCTGGGTTGCAGCCGTAGCGGGCATCGTGGTGTTTGGTTCGCTGATGGGTGCCATGTTTATTGGTCAGCAATTCCTGCAGAACGTCCTTGGCTACTCCACCTTGTCGGCCGGAGCGTCCATTCTGCCGGCTGCATTTGCGATGGTGATTGTGGCGCCTCGTTCGGCCAAACTCGTCACGCGTTATGGGTCGCGATTCACCTTGCTTTTGGGCTATGTCTTTTGCCTCCTGAGCTTCTTGAGCATGCTGCTGCTGTGGAATGAGAACAGCGAGTTCTGGCAGATCGGATTGGCCTATGCGCTAGTCGGCGTCGGAGTTGGTCTTGCGGGAACCCCGGCCTCTCACTCGCTGACAGGCTCTGTGCCGGTTGATCGTGCCGGCATGGCCTCAGGTACGGCAGATCTGCAACGTGACTTGGGTGGAGCAATCATGCAGTCAATCCTTGGGGCGTTGTTGACCATCGGCTACGCAACAGCCTTTGCCGCTGAGATCACCTCGGCGGAGGCCTCAAGTCAGCAAGAGATCAGTGATCAGGTGCAGTCTCAATTAGAAAAATCGTTCTCGAGCGCAGAAGCAGTAGCGGCTCAGTATCCGCAGTACGCGTCGCAGATTACCGCTGCTGCAAAAACCTCGTTTATCCAAGGGCAAGACTGGGCATTCTTGGCTGGCAGCATTGCGATCGCGTTGGGCTTTATTCTGGTGTTCTTTAAGTTTCCAAAGAACGCTAAGGAGTCTGAATTGCTTGAGCAGTACCAGCGTGAAGACGCTTCGGCTTCATGCTGATTCGCCTCTTGCGGACCTTTCTTGTTCGCTATAAACGCCCCTTGTTAGCAGTGCTTGTCTTGCAGTCCGTGCAAACGGCAGCGGCACTGGCACTCCCCGCGTTGAATGCAAAAATCATCGATAACGGGATTCTCACTGGTGATACCGAGTACATCTTGAAGGTGGGCGGACTTATGCTGCTGCTCACCTGCGTTCAGGTGGGGTTCGCTATCGGAGCCATTTATTACGCATCCTCGGCGGCGATGGGTTTTGGTCGTGATGTCCGTGCGGGACTGTTTCACCAAGTCATCGGATTTTCAACCCAAGAAGTTGCCGGGTTTGGGGCACCCTCGTTGATCACTCGCATCACCAACGATGTGCAACAGGTGCAGATGCTTGTGTTGATGTCCTGCACCTTGTTGGTGACCGCGCCAATCACCATCGTGGGTGGAACGATCATGGCTATACGAGAGGACGGGCCGCTCTCACTCCTGCTACTCGTGAGCGTCCCTGCGTTGGTCCTGAGCGTGGGCCTTGTCGTTGTTCGCCTCGTTCCACAGTTCGCTGTGATGCAGATACGCATTGATCGGGTGAACCAGGTGCTTCGCGAGCAAATCACGGGGATGCGGGTAGTTCGAGCCTTTGTGCGCGAACCCTACGAGGCCCAGCGGTTTGGCCTTGCAAACCAAGACCTCACTGACACGTCGCTTCGTGCGGGTCGCCTGATGGCCTTCATGTTTCCTGCGGTGTTATTTGTGCTCAATACCTCGAGCGTGGCGGCAATTTGGATTGGTGCAAACCGAATCGGTTCTCAGGACATGCAGATAGGTGCGCTGATCGCATTCTTGAGTTATCTCGTGCAGATTTTGATGTCGGTCATGATGGCGACCTTTGTTGCTGTGATGGCACCCCGTGCAGCGGTATGCGCAGACCGGATCCAAGAGGTACTCGATACTGATTCCACAGTTGTTGCCCCCGTGAGTCCTATTCGTTCTGTTGCGTCGCCGGCCTCGTTAGAGTTCCGCCAGGTTGGTTTTTCCTACCCGGGGGCAGAACTGCCGGTCCTGACAGATATCTCGTTTACTGCAGCAGCGGGAACCACAACTGCCATCATTGGCAGTACCGGCTCAGGAAAGTCAACGCTGATCAATCTGATCCCAAGATTATTTGATGCAACCTCGGGTTCGGTGCTCCTAGGTGGAGTCAATGTTGCAGACCTAGAGCCAGAGTTGCTCTGGTCGCAGGTGGGCCTTGTGCCGCAGAAGCCGTATCTTTTCTCGGGAACGGTAGCTAGCAATCTGCGACATGCCGACCCAGAGGCAACAGATGAAGACCTTTGGTGGGCCCTCGAAATTGCTCAAGCCAGATCCTTTGTAGAGCAGATGCCAGATGGCCTTAACTCGGTGATTACCCAAGGGGGAACAAACGTCTCGGGCGGGCAGCGCCAACGCTTAGCCATTTCTCGAGCCTTGGTTCGCAAGCCACGCGTGTTTCTTTTTGATGATTCATTCTCGGCGCTCGACCTAGCAACTGATGCAAAACTTCGTGCAGCACTCGCCCCGGTTACCCGAGATGCCGTCGTAGTTGTGGTTGCGCAGCGAGTATCGACCATTGCGGGTGCTGATCAGATTCTCGTCCTTGATGAAGGCCAACTCGTTGGCGTTGGCACGCATGAGCAGCTTCTGTTGGAGTGCCCAACCTATGTGCAGATCTTTGCCTCTCAGATGACTGAGGAGGATGCGGCGTGACCAAATACAGTTCAGACGGCGAAGACCCAACTAGCCGTCCAACATCTGAAGTAACGCCTGAGGGTGGTGACTCACCTCACGAGGCCGAGGTGGGCGCCGCGGCGTTCGCCGCTCAGCGCATTGGGGAAATCGAACAGGAGCTGCCAGCAGAAGATCAACTTGAGTCCATTCGTCCGCCTGTTTCTGATAATCGCTCGGTGAGCAACCGCTTTGCTAGCGCAGGTATGCCAGCGGAGAAGCCGAAGGATTTCAAGAACTCAACAAGCCGCTTGCTTTCGCAACTCAAGCCTCAGCGAAAGGGGATGGTTGTCGTCGTGCTGCTTGCAGTCGGCAGCGTGACACTTTCGGTGCTGGGACCCAAGCTGCTTGGAGGCGCAACCAACATCATTGTTGATGGTGTGATGGGTCCAGACGGAATCGATTACTCGAAGCTTCATCGCCTGCTTGGCGCAACGATGATGCTGTATGTGGCCTCGTCCCTGATGGCCTACGGGCAGGCCTATGTTCTGGCCGGCGTGGTGCAACGAACTATGCAGCGCATGCGTACGGAGGTCGAAGACAAGCTGCAGCGACTACCACTTGGCTACGTAGACGGTCAGCCTCGTGGAGACCTACTGAGCCGGGTGACCAATGACATCGACAATGTGGCGCAGAGTATGCAGCAGACACTGAGTCAGATGCTGACCTCGGTGCTGACCATTGTTGGAGTGATGATCATGATGTTCACCATCTCTCCGCTGCTCGCAGTGGTGGCGCTCGTCACTGTGCCGGTCTCGCTCTATACGGTGAAACTCATTGCCGGAAAATCGAAGTCCAGATTTGTTGCGCAATGGACCCACACCGGCGCGCTCAATGCTCAGGTTGAAGAGGCCTTTACCGGGCATGCCCTAGTAAAGGTCTTTGGTCGAACAGCCGACGTTGAGCAGTCCTTCAGTCAGAAGAACGAAGAACTCTGTGAGGCCAGTTTCGGAGCGCAATTCATCTCTGGAACTATCCAGCCAGCGATGATGTTTTTTGGCAATCTCAACTATGTGGTGATTGCTGTCGTTGGTGGTTTGCAAGTCACTTCGGGTGCAATGACCATCGGTGGGATCCAAGCATTCATTCAGTACTCGCGGCAGTTCACCCAACCGCTCACGCAGTTGGCCTCTATGGCAAACGTCTTCCAATCTGGGGTGGCCTCAGCCGAACGCGTCTTTCAGTTGCTCGACGCACCTGAGCAACAGCCCGACTCCGAGCCAGGCAAGGAGCCCGGGCTGCAGGTTGAGGGTCAGACCCCGTCAGGTAGCCGTGCAGAAGAGCCAACAGTCACGAAGGGCCGCGTCGAGTTTAGTGATGTCAGCTTCTCGTATCTGCACGACAGCCCGCTCATCCAACACCTGTCGCTTGTGGCCGAACCGGGGCAGACCATCGCCATTGTTGGTCCAACGGGTGCAGGTAAGACAACTTTGGTCAACTTGATCATGCGCTTTTATGAGTTGAACGAAGGTGAAATAAGCATTGATGGTCGCGATATTTCGCAGATGCCTCGAGCTGAGCTTCGTTCAAACATTGGCATGGTGCTTCAAGACACTTGGATGTTTGAGGGGAGTATTCGTGACAACATCGCCTACGGCAATCTCGATGCCAGCGAGGAACAAATCGTTGAGGCCGCCCGGGCCACCTATGTAGACCGTTTCGTGCGGTCACTGCCTCAGGGGTACGACACAGTTGTGAATGATGAGGGTGGCCGTATTAGCGCTGGCGAGAAACAGTTGATGACAATTGCGCGTGCGTTCTTGGCCGACCCTGCCATTTTGATTCTGGATGAGGCGACAAGCTCGGTCGACACTCGAACCGAGGTGCTTATTCAAAATGCCATGGCGGCTTTGCGATCAAATCGAACAAGCTTTGTGATTGCGCACCGACTTTCTACGATTCGCGATGCCGACATCATTCTTGTGATGGAGCAAGGCCGAATTGTTGAACAAGGAAGCCATGAGCAACTTCTTGTGGCAGATGGCGCCTACTCGCGTTTGTACAATGCCCAGTTTGCAGCGGCTGTGTCTGAGGTGGCCTGAGGTCACAAAGTACACACAAAGGCGCCGGGGTTCCTTCTGGGCTTGACTAGGGTGGCATGCCTCGGGCGAACGTGGTTCGAGTGCCAACGACAGAGGAGAGTCATCCGTGACTGAAGACGACAACACCGCAAGCAGCGAGAGCCTGTCCGGCAAAGACGATGCAGCAGCCGAGCAGATCGAAACTGCTAGCAGCGAGAATGCGGAGCAAGAGGTAGACCGTTTGCGGGCAGAGAATGCTCGTCTGCACAACCAGATTGAACAAGTGAGCGCCGCTTCATCCAAAAAGAAGTCGCTTCGTAGTCGCGGGATTCTGTCTGTTTCGCTTGTCGTGCTCGGCGCACTTCTGCTGCCACTCGCAGCCCTGACGGTCTGGAGTCGCAATCAAATACTAGATACAGACCGCTACCTGCAGACTGTTGCACCGCTTTCAGATGACCCCGCAGTGATTGATGCTCTAACAACGCGGATTAGTACAGCAATCGAAAATGAGCTCGACGTCGAGGCCGTAGTAGCGGAGAAGCTTCCGGATAATTTGAAGATCCTGGCCGCGCCGATTGCCTCGGGGGCAGACAGTGTGATTGGGACCGTCACATCGAAGGCACTCAACTCCAAGCAGTTCGACAAGTTGTGGGTTGATGCCAACCGAACCGGACACGATGCTCTTGTGGCATTACTGACCGGCAAGAAGGGCAAAGTGATTGACACTGAGAATGGCAAAGTCGTCATTTCTCTGAAGCCGATAGTCGAGGAAGTGCTAGCTGGGATCGACAAGAAATTTGGCCTTGACCTCAGTTCGAAGATTCCCGTAGACAAGATCGACATCAAGTACACGCTTATCGACTCACCACAACTGGCATCTCTTCAAAGCCTCATCAAGTGGCTCAACACGTTGACTTGGGTGATGGTCATTCTTGCTCTTGGGTGCTTTATTGGAGCGATCTTCGTTTCACCCGTTCGCCGCAAAGGTGTGTTGCGAGTGGGTGTCGGAGTTGTGATTTCTATGACCCTGACCTTGGTAGCGCTGTCATTGGCTCGTTCGGCCTACATTGCGAATCTGCCAAAGGGTGCAAATGTTGCCGCTGCCACCGCAGTATTCGAAACGCTCACCCGATTCGTGATTCAGGCTCTGAGAGTTCTGTTCGCAATTGGAGTCGTGATGCTCGTTGCTGCATGGGTTGCTGGGCCTTCGGCCGCTGCGACTTGGATTCGCAACCTGTGGAATCGCCTGCTCGGTCGTGGTGGAGCGGGCATTGGTAACACCGTCGACCTTGGACCGGTGCCTAGCTGGGTTGCGGCGCATCTTGTTGCAGTTCGAGTTGTGATCTTTGGCATTGCTGTTCTGTCGCTGGTGATGTGGACTCGCCCAACTGGCAAGGTGGTACTGCTCATCGCTGTGCTCACTCTGATTCCGCTTGCGTTGGCACAGTTGCTAGCAAACAGCGCTGCAGCAGTGTCTGCGTCAGATTCGGAGGGTGCTGAGCCCCCCACGGACGAGGATGCAGGCGAGGATGCAGACGAGGATGCGGAAGGGGATGCAGTTTCTAGCGATTCCTCCGGCGAAGAAGAGGTCACTTCTGCAGCAAATAGCTCGGCAAAGGAACTCCCCTAAAGGCGAGCGAGCTAGCTAGCAAAAACTGTTGTACCCCCAAGTGATTCGGGCTAGCTTTCTCTTCTTAGTAAACGGTGTTTATTCGGCGCTGGTACAAGGGGGATCATGGCGGGACAAAGCAGTTATTTGCGCAGTGCGGCTGTAGTTCTTGTCTGTACCGCCCTCGTTGGACTTGTTGCGTGTAGTGAGGATCGCAGCACTGCCGGCAGCGGCGAGACCTCAGAAACCACAGCAGCTCTGACCGACCTCTGCAGCACTCCTGACCTTATAGATTGTGCGGCAGCCTCCTCGATTTCTGCTCAGGTGCCCGAGCAGAGAGCCAAAGCGACTGGCGAGCCCTTGGTTTTGGGCATGATCAACCAGGAGAACACGCCTGTTGGTTCATTTCCAGAGCTCAGCCAAGGGGTCCAAGCGGCCATGGACTTTGTCAACAGCCAGCTCGGTGGAGTCGATGGCCGGCCCGTGCAACTCGAGGTGTGCAATACCAAATTCTCAGCCGAAGGGTCAACGAGTTGCGCTCAGCAGTTTGTAGCTGCAGGAGTGCCAGCAGTCCTAGGTGGGATCGATGTGTTTGGCAATGGGATCGACCTGCTTGCCGAGAATGAGATTCCTTTTGTTGGTGGGATTCCCGTCAGTACGCAGTCGGTGACTGCATCGAACTCGTTTCAGTTCAGCGGCGGCTCTTGGGGAGCGATGGTGGCCTTCGCGGACTATGCCGCGACCGAGTTGAAAGCAAAGTCAGTAGCGATTCTCTACGGTGACTTCGGTTCGGTTGCCGATGGCGCGAACTATGGCAAGCAGACACTCGAGAAGCTCGGAGTCGAACACGTGCAGATGGTGCCGTACCCGATCTTAGAAACAGATCTGGGCTCTGCCATTCAGGCGGCTGCAGCCGGAAACCCAGATGCTGTCATGTTGCTTACTGCCGATACTGGCTGCACCGCTGCCTTCGAAGGAATGGCGACTGTGGGTTTGAAAGCACAAGCCTTCTATACGGGGTCTTGTGCTGCACCAAAGATTATTGCCGGCGTACCTGCAGAGGCATCCAATGGGGCGATTTTCAATGTTGAGGGACCGATTAGCCGGACGAACCCAGACCCCGATACCAATCTGTATAACGCTGTCATTGCCCAATATGGCAATGGTCTAGATGCAATTGGGGCTGCGACGGTCTCATTTAGAGCTTTTATGAACCTCTATGTCGTGCTCAGCGAATTGGGCGCTGATGGTATTTCTGCCGAGTCAGTGACCAAGTCCCTGCGCAGCAAAGTCGATGCCTCAAGCTTTATGGGGCACCCTTACACCTGCAATGGCAAACAATTCAAGGGCCTGCCAGCAGTGTGTGCGCCACAGCAGATGCTCGGCGAGATGACGGACCGGCAACTCAACCAGATCGGCAGTTGGGTCGATGTTGGTAAGATCTACGGACTTGGCTGAAGAACTCCTGTGATCGGCGAGTATTCGGGATACCTCCTTGCTGGTCTTGGCGGCGGTGCAGTGGTCGCAGCGCTTGCTTTGGGTCTCGTGCTTACAAATCGCGCTACGGGAGTTATTAACTTCGCCTTCGGTGCGATCGGGATGTACATCGCATTTGCGTACTTTCAGTTTCGAGATAACGGCGACCTGATTCTTCCGGTCATCGGCATTCCCTCAAGAATCCACCTTCTCGCTACACCCACGGTGTTTACTGCCCTTTTGGTGGCGGTTCTGCTCTCGGCTCTGTTGGGTGCGGCGACCTACTGGCTGGTATTTCGGCCGCTGCGACGAGCTCCTGCGTTAGCGAGCGTTGTGGCATCGCTTGGATTAATGCTGTACCTGCAAGAGGTCGTTCGCCTGAACTTTCCGACGGGGAGCGCAGCCACGGTGGTGCGCCTAGGAGTGCTTCCTGAGCAGCCGGTGCGCTTTTTGGGTACAGCAGTCACTGCCAATCGGTTGTTGTTGGTGATCTTCGTAGTTCTGGCCACGCTGGCACTTACGGCGCTGTTTCGATTTACCAGATTTGG
>WLJI01000218.1 GCA_009701845.1 Actinomycetota bacterium | reverse complement strand
GCATTGAGGAGTACCAGGCACTTGGGTTCGAGGAATTCATTTTGTCGGGATACCCGCACCTTGAAGAGGCCTACGCAACTGGCGAGGGATTGATGGTCGAACTCCGAGCACGCAAGCTCTTGGACGTCCTCGATGCCAGTGGCGCAGACCCGACGTTCTCGTTCCGCTAATGAAGATCGGCCTACTTCTTTGCGATCACCTTGATCCCAACATCGCAGAGGGAATCGGGGATTACACAGAGCTCTACCCCGCAGCTTTTTCGCCAGTGGGAATCGACCTCGTGGTCTACGAAGTCACTGCTGGTCAGCTTCCAACGAGCACCTCTGAATGCGAGGGGTGGATTGTGTCTGGCTCACGAAAGTCTGCCTACGAGGACCTGCCTTGGATCGGCGCTCTGTGCGAATTTATTCAGACCGCTGCAAGGGATCGGGTACCGCAGATGGGGGTCTGCTTTGGCCACCAACTCATTGCCAGCGCACTTGGTGGCGAGGTTGAGAAGTCAACCAAAGGATGGGGAGTCGGAGCGAAAGAATTCGAGGTTGTTTCCACTGCACCGTGGATGCAAGCAGACCCCCCGATCAGCACATTTCGCATGCTCATGAGCCACCAAGATCAGGTGATGCGCCTTCCCGACGGCGCTGAGCTTCTGGCAAGAGCTGACTACTGCCCCGTGGCAGCGTACCGTCTAGAGGACTACGTGTTCAGCGTTCAAGGCCACCCAGAGTTTGTTCCAGCACTCAGCGAAAAACTCATACAGGCTCGGCGCTCCACACTGGGTGAAGATGTAGCAGAGGCTGCGCTGCTCAGCCTTGCGAACCTCTCTAGTCATCCGCTTGACCATCGCCTTGTTGCTGAGTGGACTGCACGTTTCTTCCAACGCTGATTCCTCTCGGTGGCTACCATAAACGAACAGACTGCGTCGACAAGCTCTCTGTCACTGCTGATATTTCGGGAGTGCTGTTGTGTCTGGAGGAATCGTGCCACCGCTTACCGTTGGAGTTCCAAGCGAGATCAAGGACAACGAAAACCGCGTAGCCATCACCCCTGATGGGGTCAGAGAACTCGAGCAGCACGGCGTTCAGATTCTGGTGCAGTCGGGTGCAGGCATTCGCTCCTCGATCACTGATGAGGAGTATGCAGCAGCCGGTGCCCAGATTTTGAGTTCCGCCGAAGAGGTCTGGCAGCGCTCAGAGATCATCTGCAAGGTGAAAGAGCCCCAAGAATCCGAGTATGGCTACTTTCGCCCGGGGCTTGTGCTGTTTACCTATCTTCACCTTGCGGCATACCCACAAGTAGCTGCAGCACTGCTTGAACATCAGGTCACCGGTATTGCCTACGAGACTGTGCAAGCAGCTGACGGCGCGCTGCCCCTGCTTGCTCCGATGTCTGAAGTCGCCGGGCGTATGGCCACGCAGATCGGAGCTCATCTGCTCGAGCGGGCACACGGCGGCAGAGGGGTTTTGCTAGGTGGTGCCCCCGGCGTGCGGCCCGGCCGAGTAGTAGTGCTTGGCGCGGGGAACGTGGGTTGGAATGCAGCTTGGATAGCCGCCGGTATGGAGGCCGAGGTGCTGTTGCTCGACAAGAATCTGGACCGACTGCGTTGGGTTGATCAGATCCATCAGGGGCGGATCATGACCTTGGCATCAAATCGTGGTGCCGTAGAGCGCGCAGTTGCTGGGGCTGACCTAGTCATCGGGGCAGTGCTGGTTGCTGGTGGACGCGCTCCCACAGTGGTGACCGAAGACATGGTCAGGGGGATGAAGGAACGGTCTGTGATTGTGGACGTGGCTATTGACCAAGGGGGTTGCGTAGAAACAATTCACGAAACAACTCACTCAGACCCCACGTACGTGCTGCATGACGTAGTGCACTACGCAGTTGGAAACATACCTGGTGCCGTGCCGCATACCTCGACCTATGCCCTCACGAACGCAACGCTGCCGTACCTGCTGCAGCTAGCGCTTGGAGGCGCACAAGCAGAGCTGAGCGAGCCTGCTCTAGCAGGTGGACTCAACACCTTTGCCGGGAGAATCACTCATCAAGCAGTGGCCGAAGCGCTAGATCTCTAACCCCCTTCTGGTCTGCGCCTGATCCCCTCTAGAAGGTCAGGCGCAAGACGAAACGAGTGGGGTGGCGGGTTGGCAGATCGAGCGAACTGCTCCGTGTCACTTCAGCGTGTAGCGGATGGGAAGGTGCTTGACCCCGCTCACGAAGTGAGTCGGCGTATAGACCGCCGGACCCGCAAGCTCTACCGTTTCGGTGCGATCAAGGAACTTCCCGAGCAGAGTGCGGACCTCTCGACGAGCCACCTGAGCACCCAAGCAGAAGTGCATGCCCAACCCAAAGGACAACAACTTGTCTGAATCAGGGCGAAAAATATCAAAGCTCATCGGGTTGATGAACACATCCTCATCTCGATTCGCAGAGGGATACGAGGTGAGCACCACATCGCCCTGAGGAATCATGACTCCCCCTAGCTCAAAATCTTCTTGTGCCCAGCGGAAGAAGCTGCGCACGGGGCTAGTCCAACGAATGATCTCTTCAGTGGCCTGGCCCAAAAGGCTCGGATCATCACGCAACGCCTGAAGCTGATCCGGATGCGCAAGCAGCTGCTCAAGTCCGCCGCTCAACGAAAATGATGTTGTGTCATGGCCCGCAGTGGCCACGATGATGTAATACCACAGCAGTTCTGCCTCGCCGAGAGGTGCCCCATCTACTTCTCCGTTCGCGAGCACCGTGGCAAGGTCATGGGTGGGGTGTGCTCGACGCTCTGCCGTCAGCGCCTCGAAGTAATCCTTGAACTTGGCAATGGTTGACCCAACGAGCTCAAGGGGATCAGTGAAATCTCCAAGATATTCAGCATCAGCGGCTCCAAAGAGCCCTTGTGTGAGCTCCATCATGAAGCGCTCATCGCTGCGCGGTACACCGAAGATGGTCATGATCACCCTGATGGTGAAGGGCACGGCAAGATCTTGTGCGAAGTCACACTCCCCTCCCATGTCTGCGAGCTTCTCGACAT
>WLJI01000217.1 GCA_009701845.1 Actinomycetota bacterium | reverse complement strand
CGCAGAGAGCCGGTCAGAGGCACGTTGGGCTCGTTGCTCCTGAGCAAATGAGAACAGTCCGTTCACGATGATGATGACAAAGATGGCTACCCCAAGCTGCGGCATCCCAGCTACAAATGCCAACAGACCAGCCACCCAGAGCATCAGCGCAAAGAAGTGCACCATTTGCGAAAGGAGTAGACGCCAAGCAACCACTCGCGGAGGACTCGGTAGTTCGTTCGGGCCATTGCGAGCCAGAACTGCAGCCGCCTCTGCTGTGGTCAGCCCTTCCACGTCAAGTTGCTCATCTGCTGGGCCACCAAGAGTGCTCATACGGAGCGTTGGCCTGCCTTATCGGCTGCGGAGGCGAGCAGCATCGAGTAAGACCCTGCGCTCTGCAGCGGCCACGGAAGAGCGAGCGCGCTCAACGGCATCGGGAGTCACCGAGATGGAGTCGATACCGAAGCGCACAAGGTGTTCCGCAAACTCGGGTCGGTTTGATGGGGCCTGACCGCACAACGAAGATGTGATCCCAGCCTCCTTACAGGCCTGAATAATCTTCTGTATGGCATCAAGAACAGCAGCGTCTGACTCATCAAAAAGCTCGGAACAAATCTCCGAGTCTCGGTCTACCCCGAGCATCAATTGTGTGAGGTCGTTTGAGCCAATCGACACGCCGTCAATTCCCATTGCGGCATACTCGGGGATCCGATAGACGATCGAAGGAACCTCAGCCATCACCCAGCGCCGAAGGCCGCGTTGTTTGCCGAGGGGGCTTTTCTCGATCATTTCAAGGCAGGCTTCAAGTTCCCATCGCGTCCGTACAAAAGGAATCATGAGGTGCAAGTTGGGGGTCTCTTCTCGGACACGAGCAAGCAGCTCAAGTTCAAGCTCAAACAAGTCGGGCTCATGGACGTAGCGAAAGCAACCTCGATACCCAATCATCGGGTTTGCCTCTACCGGCTCAAATTCGGCACCTCCTTCAAGGCCCCGAAACTCGTTTGTCCGAAAGTCGATTGTTCGATACACGACGGGACGCGGGAAGAACGCTCGCGTGATTCGTAACAATGATGCAGACATCCGATCCAAGAACTCTGTGCGGCCCCCTCGGGCAATGAGTGCGCGTGGGTGAACCCCACCGAGTGCATCACTCACCATGAACTCAGCACGAAGCAGCCCCACTCCGTCGCTCTGCAGGGCAGCCGCTTCTTGGGCATGTTCGGCCATCGACAAGTTGAGATAGACGCGAGTCGCTAGCTGCTCCTGGGCTGCTTGCAAAGGGACACTCGCAGAGGAGACCGGTTGAGCGGCAATCCGAGCAAGTTCGGTACTCGCCAGGCTTGACAGACTGTCGGTTGTGTCTGGGTATGCAACCCCACTCTCTGGTCCTGAATCAGTCGGCGCTTGGGGAGTGTGATCGCCTAGAAAAACTTCACCAGTGCTGCCATCCACTGTGACTATTTGACCGGTTTGCAGCAGGGTGGTGGCCGTTCTGGCTCCTACAATGCACGGGACGGCAAGCTCTCGCGAGACTATTGCAGCATGGCAAGTAGCGCCCCCGCTGTCGGTGACTACTGCAGCCGCTCGTCGGATAACTGGCACCCAGTCTGGATTTGTCGTAGGGGCGACGAGAACCTCGCCGTTCTGAAGAAGATGGCCTTGGTCTGGTGAGTGCAGTACTCGAACTGCGCCTGTCGCTCGGCCCCTAGCTGCAGAGAGGCCGGTCAGGATGGGCACGTTGAGCGAAGGTTCCGCTTGGTTGATCGTGGTGGTGATCGGACGTGATTGAACCAAGTACGTTGAGCCGTGGCTGATGCACCACTCAATGTCTTGAGGCGCCCCGTAGGCCGCCTCTACGCGCAGGCCTAGTTCGGCAAGGTTGAGTATCTCATCGCCTTGGAGTACCTGAGCGCCGGCTCGGTCGGCGCTCAGGTGAGACGTGATCACGTTGCCGTCTGTTCCGGCCACCATCTGGTGGTCCTGAAGACCAATTCGAACCGAAGTGATTCGCAGCGGTTCCTTTTCGACGAAGTAGGTGTCAGGTTCAACTTGGCCACTGACCACCACCTCTCCGAGTCCCATGGCCCCCTCAATGACCATCAGGTCGGGATTGCCCGAAGCTGGATCGACGGTAAACATCACACCCGCTCGTTCCGAGTCCACAAGCTCTTGGACGACGACAGCAATTGCGGGCTCTTCGAGCATTCCTTGCGAAGAGCGGTAGGAAACGGCACGCTCGTTGAATAGTGAGGCCCAGCACTCGACGACGGCATCGACCAAGCTCTCGTCTCCGACAACATTGGTGATGCTTTGGTGCATGCCAGCAAAGGACGCATCTGCTGCGTCTTCTGCGGTTGCCGAAGAGCGAACCGCTACTGCCACATCGCTACCTAGTTGGTGGTAGGAGTCCAGCAGGGGAGTGCGAATCTTCTCTGGCATGCCAGCTTTGCGCACTAGGGCTCGCAGGTGTTCACAGTTCTTGGCGATGTTGGGACTGCCCGCTCCCGAGTCAGCGAGTCGACTGAGGTCCAAGAAATCGTGCATCAGCAGGTCGCGTACTCCTCCAGACTGCATCGCATCGAGGTACGCGCTAGCGAGCAGGACAAATCCGTTTGGCACTGGCAGGCCAGAAGCGGTCATCTCGCCCAAGTTTGCCCCCTTGCCTCCGGCTTCTGCAGAGTCCCCTCGCCTCAGCTGTGTAAACCATGCGATTCCGTCTGGAGCCACCAATGCTGACCCAGCTTTCGCTTCAAGTGTTGACATCACTTGATCGAAACAGTGAACGGGTTGCCTAGCTAGGGCCAAAAGGCCCCAAGGCAGGGCGGTTGGGTGGCGGTTGGGTCCGGCTGGGGCAGTGCTGGATGTGTTGGGCAGGAGCGGTTGGGTAGGGGCGGTTGGGCAGGACCGTGTTGGGCAGGAGCGCTTAGCTCGATTCTCAGGAACTGATTTTCGCTAGGAGTCTTTGAGCCGGTTAGTGACAGCCTGAACCGCCTGAGTCGCTGCTTCAGACTGGCTGAACGTATGTGTGTCGATGAGGGTGCTGGT
>WLJI01000216.1 GCA_009701845.1 Actinomycetota bacterium | reverse complement strand
GAAGCAGACGAACTCCTAGCTCGGTCTGAGCTAGAGGGTGCGCAGAAGCGACCAAGGGTATGGCCAACCCCGGGTGCATTTGGTCTGACGGATTGCCCCATAGGACCTAGCGAACAGCAACTGTGGGAAGGACTCTCGCTGCCGGTCAGCGAACAACTCGACGCCTTGCCCTCGGGGGTGGCAGTGGAACTGCTCTCGAGAGACCTCCTCGAGGCACCAACTGCTACTCGCGACCGAATCCTGCATGCGCATGTGCTCGCACAGCGCCATGCCAATGAAGTCGCCGGCGCGTTGATCTGGGTGCTGCGAGTTGCTGCCGAGGTAGATGTGAAGCCAGTGATATTTGGCTCTTTCTTGCAGGTCTGGGATGGCCGACTCCCCGAGCACTTCACGGATGTAGGCCGCCTTGACCTGCTGATTCGGAGCAACGAGATTGACCTGCTTCTTGAGCGACTCAGAACTCAGGGCTTTCAGTCAGATGCCAGAAAGCTCAGCAAAAAGGCCAGCTCTGCCGAGATTGAGTATCGACTTCGACATCCTGCCATCCCTGATGTGACAATTAATCTCCATTCAACACTTGCCGCCGGTCCATTTGGCCAACTTGTTGACCCTGATGAGTTCCATCACCGGGCGCTACCGGTTGCAGTTCGCGGACAGTGGGTTTTGGGGCTGCATCCCGAACATCGATTTATTGCTGCATGTGTATCGGCCTGTGGTGGGCGAATAGAGGATGCCTCTTCAGTGAGCGCTGTGGCGGGAACGCCTGGGGGTGCTGCTCGGCTTGGAAGGGCTGAGCCTTCCGATGATGTTCCCAGACTTGCTCAGCTACGAGAGGTTGTGTTGACGGCTCCGAGTAGTGAGGAGTCGCTCATGTCTGCTGTGGAGTGTTCAAGCCGCCTTGGGGCAACTACCAAAGTGTTTTCGGCCGTTCGTCAAGCTGATGAGCAATTACCAGGCCTTCCGACGTGGTTGGTGCAACGGGCGCGCCAAGAAGCGGGCCTACCGACCGAGCCAACTCGGGGACTCAAAGATCGTCTACGCGGCCAAGGCCGCTAGTACCGCGACTTACAGGTAGTTGACTAGATCACCCTTGAGTGCTTTGCGGCAGTCAAGTACTGGAGCCACGGCTGCAGCGATCATCTCACGGTCGAAGTTGGAATGATCGACTAGGTACAAGACGAGGTCGGCATTTTCAAGATCGGTTTGGGTGCCGTCCACGCGAGCAACATCTTCGGGGAACTGAGCCTGAGCAACATGAGGATCAACAAGTTGAACCTCAGCGCCAAGGGTCTGCAGCTTGGCAATGATTGGCCGGGAAGGCGTTTCTCGGGCATCGCTAGTGTCAGCCTTATAGGCAAGCCCGAAGACCAGCACCTTTGAGCCTCGGACGGACTTGGAGTGATCATTCAGCAGTGCCTGAACGCGGCGCACCACATAGTCGGGCATGTGCTCGTTGACGTCATTCGCAAGTTCAACAAATCGAAAGGTCTGGCCCAAGGAGCGCTCAACTTGCCAGGACAGATACGAAGGATCAATGGGCAAGCAATGCCCGCCAACTCCTGGGCCAGGAGTGAAGCGCATATAGCCAAACGGTTTTGTCGACGCAGCATCAATCGACTCCCAGACATCAATCCCAAGATCCTTCGCAAACATGGCCAGTTCGTTCACTAGGGCGATGTTCACATGGCGGAAGGTATTTTCGAGCAGCTTGGTCAGTTCGGCTTCTCTCGTTCCCGAAACAGGAACGGTCCGCTCTACGAGCCGATCAAAGAAACCTTTGACGGCCGCTAGGGAGTCAGCATCAATTCCCGAGACCACCTTTGGCGTGTTTTCGAGGCGCCATGTTGGGTTGCCCGGATCGATTCGTTCAGGGCTGTAGCCCAAGTGGAAGTCCACTCCGGCCTTGAGGCCTGAGCCCTCCTCTAGCAGTGGCGCTACCAGTTCTTCTGTTGTACCCGGGTAGGTGGTGGATTCCAAAATGATGGTGCTTCCCTGAGAAACATAGGGAGCTAAGGAACTCGCTGCGCTTTCAATAAATGACAGGTCGGGAACTCCCTCGCCCATTGGAGTTGGAACCGAGATGACCGCAATGTCGAAACCGGCAAGGTCATCAAAGACCGAGGTTGCCCGATACCTTCCAGTGGCCAGAATCTGCGACATGGTCTCTGCGGTGATGTCTTCCACATGGGAAGTTCCCGCATTCAGCGCCTTTACCTTGCGGCTATCTACTTCAAAGCCGAGTACGTCGTAGCCACCAATGACGGCTCGAACTGCAACCGGCAGGCCCACGTAGCCTTGGCCGATTACAACGACTCTGTCTGTCATGCGCCCCATGAAACCCCTTTTTCGATGTTCGCCGGCGTATGCCGACTGTGCCCCGTTGTACCCGCCAGTGTGATGGCGCGAACACGCAGAGTCATTATAGACAATTACCTACTGAACTCCGCTCATGTTTTGCTTGCAAATCGGCATAATCAATGTTGTACTTCTGTTGCAGTTCGGTTCTGTGCGGGGTGCAGATCCTAACAATTGAGTAAGTGGGGGCAGCTGAATGAACGAAATTCTTACAAAGCACAGGTTTGCACTGCAGGCAACTTTCGACTGCGCTGCATGGATGTTGGGCCTGTGGTTGGCCACGCTGTTGCGCTATGAGCTTCAGTTTGGTTCTGTAGACCTTCTCGGAGTGGTTGCCCTTGGTTCGATAGCGATGGTTGCACAGGTTGTGCTGGGTCGCCTTGGTGGGTTGTATGTGCATCGCTGGAGATACGGAACCTTTGATGAGGTACTCGGTACCCTCAAGGTCGTGGCAATGGTGACGCTCTTAGTTGCCGCTGCTGACGCATTCAGCCCTGGTCTCCGACCGATCCCGGTGAGCGCTGCAATCGTTTCAGGGTTCGTGGCCCTGGGAATTATGTGTGTTGGACGCTTGGTCTGGCGGCAGAAGCTAGAGAAGTGGACTCGGGCAGAGGGCGATGACCGTTTGCCAATTATTGTGATCGGCGCCGGATCAGGTGGCTTGCAGGTGGTCACAGCAATGATCAAGGCTGGTCCGTATCACCCCGTTGCAGTCATTG
>WLJI01000215.1 GCA_009701845.1 Actinomycetota bacterium | reverse complement strand
CCCAATGCTGCACAACTTGTGAGCCTTTTTGGCCCGGCTACAGATGATCCGCCGAGCAATCCTGTGGCCTTCAAGCGTCCGAGCAGCACATCGAGTCTGTATCCCAATCCAGACAACACCTATCTGTCTTCGATTTCTCGCTATCAGGCTGGAACGGTCCTTGTGGTCCGCGGCAAAGCGCCAACCACTCCGAACACTCAGGCAGGTCAGTCAGCAGCAACTCCTTCGGAGCTTCGCTATTGGTCACTGTGTGCAAATGAGTACGTCAAGCCATACCCGGTCACCGAGTGCGTGTTTGACCAACAGGTGCCCCTAGACGGTTCCGGGTACTACACGATTGTGGTCTCGACTCCGGCTGATCGTCCGGCGAATGCCACAGAGGCCAATGGCGTTGCCTGGCTTGACTGGGGCCGCACCTCGGTCGACTTGTTGTTGTTGTTCCGCAATATGTTGCCAGCGGCGAGCTTTACCCAAAGCGCATTCTCTGTCACGCCTGGGCAGCTAGCCACCACCACAATGGGCGAGTTTGCGCCGCTCGAAGCCACCTGCACCACGGCCACCTTCGAATCAGGCGGATCAGCTGGTTGCGGACTCTGAGTTCAACCCTGCAGGGTGAGCCCTGCCGGTTTAGCGCTACAGGGTTAGCTCTGCAGGATTAACTCAGATGGGTTCGATCCTGCTCGAACCTGCAGTTCGCCAAAAGCCAAGAAGGGCTTGGGCAAGACAAGGTCGGCCACGGCTGATTCCCCTTCGACTTCTAGAGGGGCCAAGGCCACAAGGCGCCCAGCAATAAAAGCACCGACCCAAGCAAGGTTGGGGTCTGCGGGTAGGCAGATTGGCAACGAGACGCTGTGCGCCTGGCTGAACTGGGCTGGGTGTGGCTGTTGTGGTGCGTTGTTATTCACATGACCTCCTGTGTTGCGAATGCCTCACGCAAGATGATTCGAGCGCGATTCATGATCTGACGGATTGCTTGGCGAGTTGCCGGGGGTAGGGGACTATCGGAGCGAAGTTTTGGCCTTGCAGCGAATGCCGCAGCACGGACATCGTGTTGCCACTGCCGCTCAAAGTTGCTGGGGTTCACATCAGACTTTGACGAGCCGCCCACATTCACCATCAACGTGCACAAGGTGACAGATGCCGCTAGAGCCTCGGATTGAGTGCGGCTAGTTGTAGCTGCAAGGTGTGCGTGAAGTTCAAGGTAGATATCCCACATTCCTCCACCGAAAGCGATGTCGGCCGGGTTCGACTCGAGCCGAGTACTGCCGGCTCCGCCATCGATCCTGATGGGAGCTTGGTCCACGAGACGGTCGCTCAGTTGTCGGTCATGTTGCTTCTTGCGCCGCAGAGTTTTGCGTGCAAATGACAGCTGAGTTCTTGCTAGCTCCACAACCCATTCTTGTTCTGTTCGCACCTGATGGTTGCTCCTGAGCGGCAGTTGAAGAGGTTTCGAACGCTGAGCAACCGCAAGGTATGCAGTGCTAAGAATCTCGGCGGCCTCAATATCGCTCTGGCTGCTGGCTAGTTGCAGGGCAAAAGCCATGGCCGCTGGGGTGCCAAGCCATCTCAGCACCGGGCTGCTCCAGTCTTGTTCGGTGTCGTCCTGCGTTGGTTCTGGGTTCATCATTATTTTCCTCCCTGGGTGAGCTGCCGGCGGCCGGCGAGTTGTTTCTTGGCGGTGATTCGGGTGAGTGAGTCTGAGCTTTGAGCGAGCGACTCGAGGGTGTTTGAGCTGACTCTGTACGAGGCAAGCAATTGCTTGGCTTTTGAGTGAGGGCCAGCGATGATCGCTGCCGAGCAGCGGCGACTGGGCGAGACGGTCTTTAAGAGGCCCACAACGATTGCTTCTTCGGGGTCAGCAGCAAGTGCGGCTTGAATGTCTGCGTCAACGACCATTGGGTTTTCTAAGATTCCGTAGCGAACCGTTGGGTCTGGGTCATAGACCAGCGCTCGAAGAACGCCGAGCGGCCCGGTGCGGGCAAGAGCTAGTCGTGCCAGTGGATCTGGGTTCACCAGGAGTACCGAGTAGTACAGGTAGCGCCAGTTGGAGTCGCCCGAATACAACCCTGCAGCAATTTCGGCCGTGAAGTGCGGTGCAGCCCCTGCGGCAGCCCTACCAGTCGCCACATCATTTGCCACCGCTCCAAAGCGATCGGATAAGACCCGAAGGTTCTCAAGGTCCCGTGGTGTTAGGTGGCTGAGCCCTAGTTCGCGAAAACTTGGTTGGCTGAGACCTGATTCGCTGAGACCAGATTGAGAGGAATTGCTTGGCAGCAGATCATCTGAAGGTTCCCAAACAGCAACTTCAGTTGAGTCAGATTCGGCTGGCTTCGACTTGCGCTTAGCCACTGTTCCGACCACTTTCTTAGGCTCTTTTTCGGAATTCCTGATGGCCTGCTCTGTGCGTCTCGATGGGTAACTCATGATTTTCTCCGTTACTAATCAGTGATGGTCTGGCCGAGGCTGATACGGTGCTTGAAATGACCACACAACTAAGGCAAAATTTAGGTGCGCTTACGTGTACCTGCAATTACTGTTGTTGTGTGGTGTGGAGAGATAGTACACACTGTGTACATATATGTCAAGGGCTGGTTGACCTCTAATGTCTGCGCCTAAACGACCTGCGCCCGAAATCTCGCTGAGCGAAGCTGCCACGTTGCTCGGCGTTCAAATCAACGTGATGACCAACTGGGCGAAGCGATACCCCGACTTCCCAAAGGCCGTTCGCACAGTGGGAAAGAACAAGACCTACAGCCGAGAAGGGTTGTCTGAGTGGGCTCGCTCGCATCGCAAAGACCCCAAGAATGCGTTAGCTGTTCGCGATCTTCAGTTTTTAGAGCCAATTAGAGACCTGATCTTCCAGAACTCTGCAGTCATCCCCGAGGGTGATCGCGGCTCAAGGACTGCCACTGCAAGATGGGCGCTCGCAGTTGCTGCACTGTTTTATTTCGAACGCGAGCGTGGAACCGCTGCCATACAAGCCGCTCTGGCCAAGTCACCCACCTTGCTGCCAGCCCTTCAGGTGCGAGACAGGTTTAGCCCCGATGATCTGAATCGACTCAAGGAGGCGTTCAACGCCGGCAGCGATGCAGACCCGCTCAGTGCCGATGCTCTGAATGCAGACGTG
>WLJI01000214.1 GCA_009701845.1 Actinomycetota bacterium | reverse complement strand
TGTGCTTGTCGTCGTTGATGTCCTGCGAGAACCACTCGGCCGCTTGCCTCGAGGAATTGTGGTTGGTCCAGCAGTGGTTGAGGGCTCAGCAAACGAGAACCTCGACCGGTCGATCTCTCGATCCTTGCCGTCAAAGCCAGGCGCAGAGGCTGACTGATCAAGTCGGATTTCCCCGTCGGAGCCCAAGTTGGTGAGAAGAATGGCTGCAGACAAAATGATCGCTACGGCAAATACGCCCCACCACCGCAGCGGGGTCATGAGGCTCTTCCAAGTATCCAGTCGGCTACTGCAGGAGCTATGACTGACACGTCAAGTTGGTCGCGCCCAAACTCAATGCCCTGTTTGCCCATGTGGTGTCGCCGGTCTGGATCATGCAGCAGGTCTGCAACTAGCTCGGTGATGAGATTCTGTTCGGGGTAAGGAACCACCAGAGCACAGCCCGATTCCTGAGCCATTTCGCCTAGCCCCCCGCTATCAAAACCCACGACGGGCACTCCCAGCGAGATCGCCTCTGCGCAGGCTAGGGGATAGGCATCCTCTCGAGCAGTGGAGACAAAGACATCGAACTGACTCATGGCAGCAGCAGTGTCTTGTATCTGACCGGTGAAGGTCACCTGCTCTGATAATCCCAGTTGTCTCATCTCATGCTCCAACGGCCAGAATGCAGAGGACTGTGGACTATCCCCACCCTGCCAAGTAAAGCGTAGGGTCTCTTTGGGCAACATGTCTCTCAACTCGGCTGCAATCCTGAGCCAAATCTCGGGTGCCTTTCGCCAATCAGTCATTCCGCTTCCGCCCACGTGAAACGAGCTCGTGGGCTGATGGTTCAGGTCAAGGCCCTCAAACTCACTCAGATCAACGGGGGGGTGGGTCATAGAGACCCTCGATGCACTCACTCCAAGTTCGCTCATCAGGAAGCTTCTGACGGCTTCCGAGACAGCCAAAAAGCGATCGGTCTTTGCAAGAAGGAACTCGCGATCAACCCTATTTAGGTTGCCGAACCAGCCAGTCGAGAGTTCATGCGCAATCGTGAGAACCTGACCGCTTGGTCGCAGGTGGCGAAGCAGTCCAACGGTTGCAACGGTTGCTCCGTTCACGATGGTGATATCGGGTTGGCGTTTCGCTGATCCGAACGGATTTCCCCTGACTCTTGCCCGACTCGCAAAGCTCACAGCGCGCTGCCCAAGTGCTTCTGCATGAAGGGCGCGAGTCAAGCTCTGAAAGGTCATCTCTAGTGATCTTGGATCAAGCCGCGCCACGGATGTGTTTGTTAGGCAAGTGAACTGCGAGACCAGATCGCCCGGTCTAGCGATGACAAGTTCCGTGTCGAACTGCGCAGGGTTTGCTTTCCAGTAGCGCAGCAGTCGCAGGAGGTAGATAGGAGGCCCGCTCCGTTCGGCGCCATGTGCCAGAAACCTGACGAGTGGCCGGTTCACCCGTCAGCTACTGATGGGTGCCGGATCAGGGACCTGACCGCCATCGCTTTGATCGTTGCTAGCAGACCCGCTTCCGACGGAGCCGTCGGAAGACCCATCGTCCATTCCCGGAAGCACGGCTTGGTCGAGTTTTGGAACATCAGGAACGCTGCGCTTGAAGAGCTTGGGTAGGAACTTGCTTCGAGACTCTTTTGAGTATCCGTAGTAGTCGTAGAGCGAGCCGTACGCACCCTCTGCATCTACACCATTCAAGATGGTTCCCACGAGTGGGTTGTTGACTTGGCTCAGACGCTCAAGTGAACGTTTTACGTCTCTCTTTGAGGTGGCGTTTGCCCTCGCAATGAACAAAGACGCATCAACGCAGCGCGAGAGTACGAGGGAGTCAGTAACTGGTAGCACGGGCGGGCAGTCAAGGAAGACAATGGAGTGGTCATCCAGCAAAGACTGAATTAACTGTGAAGTGCGATCCAAGCTCAGGAGCTCTGAAGGGTTCGGTGGGCGGGGCCCAGACGGCAGAACTCGAATATTGGGATGAACAGGCGATTGCTGCAGCGCTACCTCAAGAGGAACCTCACCAAGCAGAACAGAGGTCAGGCCAACGGCACCATCAACTTCTAAGAAGCTATGCGCCCGCGGTCGACGAAGGTCGCACCCAACTACCGCCACCGGCATACCGGCTTCAGCAAAGGCAATCGCTAGGTTGGCCATGGTGGAGGTTTTTCCCTCACCTGCGCTTGAGCTTGTAATCTGAATGATCCCCATCGGGCGGTGCAGCGCCAAATACTGCAGCGTGGTCCTCAGGCCGCGATAAGCCTCGGCAGTTGCAGACATTGGTGCAGCCAGCGTGGTGAGACGGGGTTCGTCCTTGTTCTTCCACCCCTCATCAAGGGGGATGAGGCCCAAGGTCGGAATGCCCTTCGTGGCACGCTCAAGGTCGCCAGGGCTGCGGATGGAGTCATCCACCTGCTCAAGCAGGAGCGCTAGGCCTACTCCTAGGAAGAACCCGATCAGCGCAGCCTGCACCAGGTCTCGAATGATGTTCGGTGAAATGGGCGAGGATGGCACGGTGGCGGGATTGAGGATCTGCACGCCGCCAGTGGTGGTGAGTCGCTCAGAAAGTTGCAGTACCTGGAGTCGCTGCTGATAGTCGCTCAGCTGGCTCTCCATGTCTGCGCGACGCACTTGAATCTGCTGGTCGAGTCGCTCTCTCTCAGCGCTGAGGTCTGCATAGGTCGGGTCAGTGGTCGGCGTGGCAGCGAGCTTCTCATCAAGTGCGGCTAGAGGCTTGTTGATGGAATCAATCTCCACCTGAAAGTCATCAATCTGCTGCTGAAGCACAAGCTTGGACTGTGTGAGGTCGTCGACGATCGCGTTAAATCGCTCAGTTTGGTAGGTCTCTGCGTAGACATTGACCTTGCGTGCGGCATCTTTGGGGTTGGAGTCAGTGGCCGAAAGAATAATGACATCATCGTCACCACCGGAGACTGCAGAAATTGAGATCTTCTCTCCGTATGCCTTCGCCACAGCAGTGCGCACGGCCAGAGAATTAATGATCTTGAGTTCGTTCTGCACGGCTCGAGTTGGGTCAACCGAGGACTGCGCGGGAGAGAAGATTGATTCCGACTGTTTGGGCTGCAGAAGTAGTTGGGAGGAGGCCTCGTAGATCGGAGTCTTCGAGAAATCTAGGGCTGCAACGATTGCAATC
>WLJI01000213.1 GCA_009701845.1 Actinomycetota bacterium | reverse complement strand
TGTTCTCCGTTGTTGTAGTCGGCGAGTGTTGTGACGAGTTGGGCTTGCAGGATGTGGATATGTGCTGCGAGGACACCAATGCGATCATCAAGAACACTTTCGTCTTCTGGTGCGTGGCCATCTTCTGGCTGGTGACCTGGCCGGTGACCTGGTGGTTGGTCGTGTTCTGACATACCGATACGGTAATCGAACGTATGTTCTGTTTACAACTGATTAAACAAAGAAAAACCCAGCAGACTCGCTGAGACACCAACCACTAGCTGCCAGCCAATTTTGGCCCGCACTAGGGATCGCCTTGAAGGGCCGAGCGTTAGAATGAGACCGTGCCTGTTTCTGTGAATAGTGAGTCTGTCGAGCCAATGGTTCGTGGGTTGATCGGTGCTGTGAGTGTTGATGGCGGCCCGACTAGGCAACAGCTCAGTCTGTTGAAGTCCATTACGGCTCACCTGTGGAAGCGAACCGACCTTGACCCATCCAAATTGTTCGGCCTGAGCCCACAAGAGACCGCAGATCGACTGCAAGAGCTAAGCGATCGTCGGTGCTTTCATGAGGTGCTGATAGCACTCGAAGTCTGCAGGCATCCGCTCACCCAGACACAGGTGGACGCTGTTGAGTCCTTTGCTGAAGCACTGGATTTTGATGGCCCGGACCTGAAGATGTTCCGTGACCTAGTCAGCGAGGGGTCAAGCAGCGCTGCAGAGGACTACAGAAGGTTTCTGGTTGCCAACTTGGAGCAACGCTCCGAGCCGTCGCTTGTCGCAGAACCAAGCGTGGCAACTGCAACTGCAACTGCAAAAGCAACTCCAGACACAAACACAACCGAGCCTGCCCCTGCCCCCGAACCAGAGCCAGAGCCAGATCTCGTGCAGAGGTTAGAAGCATTTCAGGACCTCCCACCGGCCTCTTTGGGTCGTGCCTTTCTGAGCTTTTACCGCCGTCATCAGATTCCGCTACCAGGTGAGCGGGGCTCTTCGATGAACCATTTTTATGTGGCCCACGACATGACCCATGTGATTGCCGGCATTGAACCAACGGGGCCTGGTGAGGTTGCGCTCAGTGGCTTTCAATGGGCGATGAATGACAACTCCGTCAACTCGGCGGCGTTGCTTGCCTCGCTTGTGGTTCATGAAGCTGGGTTTGGCCAAGCCGGAACACTCGCTACGGAGTCTGGTCAACTTGGAGTGAGCGGAGCAGCCACACTTCTGGGCGAAGAGATGAGTCGAGGTACGCATTGCTCTAGTGATTTCTCTCTAGTTGACCACTTTGAGTTGGCCCCTCTGCCGCTGACAGAGGTACGAGAATCCTTTGGGGTGCAGGCTCCAGACGATCCTCGAGACGGTCACCACTGCTGGTAGCTTTTCGACTTCACTCAAGAGCAGAAACGACTGGCTACACTCGTCGCGGGGCTCGACCTAGACAGCAGCAGAAGGGCCAACATGGGAGCAAAGTTCTATGCCCGCAAGTGGCTTCGAGAGCCAGCTCGCTCTGTGGCAAACAAGCTGGTTTCGCTTTCTGATGTGCAGGGCCGGCTCATGGCTGTTCAGCACCAGGGACTAGCGGGTGGTTTGGACTTCAGTCAGGATCCAAGAACTCAAGCCGACGAGCAGCTGCGACGAGCAGTCTCTTTGATGCTTCCCACTCATCAGCCCACAGCCAAATGGTGCAGAGTGGGTGGGCCTGCCGATGGTGGCTATGTGATGGCTCAGGACTTCACTGGCGCTGTTGCAGTATCGATGGGGGTTGGGTGGGATGACAGCTGGGATGCAGAGGCATTGCAGTTGGGAGCGTCATCACTTGCCCAGTTCGACCCGACGATCCGTCGGCCACCGAGGAACCTAAAGAACTCTGAGTTCCATCGGCTCGGGATTGCAGCAGAGTCAGATTCTGCACATGGCAAGGTCTCGCTCGCAGACGCTCTCAAGCTTGCCGACCCCAGCGGCAACCAAGAGGTCGTGGTGAAGATGGATATTGAGGGCCACGAATGGGCAGTGCTCGACAATGCAACGCAAGGCTGGGCTGGTTCGTGTCGTCAGATCGTGGCTGAACTGCACTGTTGGGCTCAGATCGGCGAGGCGGAGTTTGCCGAGACTGCGATCAGAGTCCTTGAGCATCTGGGGGTAACTCACGTGCCGGTACACCTGCGGGCGAACAATGCTGTTCCGCTTGTCTCTGTAGGCGCCTATGCAACCCCCTCGGCGTTAGAAGTGACTTGGGTACGCCGCGACTTGGCACTACCGATTGAGCCCCTCAGCACTCTCCGGCATCGCCTGGACGCACCCAATGATCCAAGGACCCCAGAGGTTGATCTTGACGGCTGGCTCCCGGGGTGAAGTACTCGGTTGCGGTGCCTATCGGCCACAGGGGTGCGGGGTTGGGTAATGAAGTGCGTGCTCTAGCGAAGGCGCGCATCGGCGCCCGGGTGCTTGGCGCGCAGTTAGTTGAGCAGCCTTGGTGGCTGAACCCCCGCCACTATGGCGAGGATCTTGGCTACAACATTGTGGCCCCAGTCCGAGCAAACCTGTCTCGTGCTTGGACCCCCACAGTCACGGTTGGTCGCGCCGAATTCTCTGGTTGGGATTATGAGCAGACCATGAGGGAGTTGGCTCCGAAGTTGCCAGACAGGTTTGTTCTGCGCCACGCCAGCGGGATGGCAGGTGGTCTGTTGGCGATTGCCTCGG
This sequence comes from Actinomycetota bacterium, assembly GCA_009701845.1. GTDB lineage: Bacteria > Actinomycetota > Acidimicrobiia > Acidimicrobiales > Microtrichaceae > IMCC26207. Next base: position 463 of record WLJI01000213.1, on the reverse strand, counting down.
AGCGCGCTTTCATAGCCGAACGACTTGGAGTGGTGCAGCAGAAGACTCTGCCGGGTAGCCGAGACACCACCATTGGCGTACACGTGCGCTGCGGAGATTTTGCATCGGGAGAGGTCCAACCAGGGAAGTTCAATCTCAGACTTGGTATGGATTGGACCGAGGCGGCGGCCATCGCCGTGGCCAAAGGCTGCTCTGGTCCGATCCGATTTCTTGTGTTCTCTGATGCCAGCGGTGAGGACCTTGATCCGCTTAAGCGCATGGTGAGTTCTCTGAGTACTTTCGGAACCGCTGAACTGAGTGGTGGTCGAGTTCTTGACGATCTTCGTGAACTTGCAGGGTGCGATTGGATCATCCCCTCGGTTTCCTCCTTCTCCATGCTTGCGATTTATCTGTCTACGGCGCGCTACGTGTGGCCAGAGGTTCACTTGGTTGAGCACGGCACTTTCGGAAGCATTTGGGGCTA
>WLJI01000212.1 GCA_009701845.1 Actinomycetota bacterium | reverse complement strand
TTTAAAAACCCCGGGTCGAACCTGCGATGGAAACCCACCTGCAATTCGATGCCGGCGGCGGCTACGTACCGAAGACATTCCTCAGTGGCCGAAAGATCAAGCGAGATAGGCTTTTCACAAAAGCAGGGCAAGCCAGCGTCGGCTACCGAACGAACATCTTCAGGATGTCGAGAGGTTGGAGTAGCAACGACTACGCCCTCGCTACGTTCAAGAAGTTCCTCGACCGAGGAACACACCGTGGCGAGGTGTTGAACACGCTGCACCGCCTGGAGATCCGGCTCGTACACAAGCACTTCTGTCACACCGGGCACTTCGATCAGGTTGGTGATGTGGGTCTGACCAATCCGGCCTGCGCCCAGAACTCCGATTCGCATTCAATACCTTTCGCCGAGAGTCGAAGAACATTAGGCGGTCGGTACATCAGCACCCCACTTCTAGGACACGCCGCTAGGAATCCGGCTGGCTCAGCTCAGCCTGGGTCGGCGAGAAGGTGCAGCACGAGTTTGTCGCCCTTGGCCTCTGCGCTGAACACAAGGGTTGTCCCAGTCAGCGCAAGCGAGGTGCCAGCCGCGCTATCTCTCAAGTTGAGATGGCGGCTCAAGCCGAACTTCGTGATCTGCACATCGGTGCTGGCTCGATCAAACCTGAACAGCTGCTTCGTCGGGCCCGACCCCGTTACCCAGTCAAGAATGTGTAGTGAGTTATGTGTGACGGCGACAAGCATGCGCACGGTGACGCCTTGGGCTCCTGCATGTGCCTCACGCGTTGCATGAACCGCCGCAGCAGCGCCAACTCCTTCTGCTAGGGAGTTCTCTGTGAGCGAATCAGCGATGGTGGCCCCAGCTACTGATGCCACAGCGGTAGCTGTGAAGTCATCTTGCAAACCAAAAATTCCTGCAGCGAGCACCTTGTCGTTCTCTGAGAGGTCAGAACCAAGGATCTGCTCGGCCTTTTCAATGAGTTCAGCTTCGCTATTCATCTCCCTACTGTACTGAATCGAGCCAGCTGGAAATGGTAGGTATGGTGGCGCCGTGACGAACCGCCTTTCGACTGAGACCAGCCCCTACCTTCGCCAGCACGCAGAGAACCCAGTCGACTGGTTTCCTTGGGGGCCTGAAGCCTTTGAACTTGCTCGCTCACAAGACCGCCCTGTGTTGTTATCAGTGGGTTACTCGGCATGCCACTGGTGCCATGTGATGGCACACGAGTCATTTGAAGATGAAGAGACTGCAGCGTTGATGAATGCGAAGTTTGTCAACATCAAAGTGGACCGCGAAGAGCGCCCAGACATCGACGCTATTTACATGGAAGCAACTCAGGCTATGACCGGCCACGGCGGCTGGCCGATGACTGTGTTTATGACACCGGATGCTGAGCCCTTTTACTGCGGCACGTACTTTCCAAAGGAGCAGCGCGGCGGCCATATGAGTTTCACGCAACTGCTCACGGCTATCGACGATGCCTGGCACACGCGACGCGGCGAACTGCTGGAACAGGCAACTCGCCTCGTGGAGAGCATCGGTCGCAACCCTTCTGCTGGGCCAGAGGCTCCACTGCCAACGGAACAGGTGCTCGATGAGGCGACTCTGTCATTACTCGCTGCCTACGACCCACAGTGGGGAGGGTTCGGTGGAGCTCCGAAGTTTCCTCAGTCAATGAGCTTGGGCCATCTTGTGCGCCATGCTCGGCGAACGGGTTCTGAAACAGCGCTCGAAGCGGTGACAACATCGCTAGATGCCCTTGCCGCTGGTGGAATCTATGACCACATTGGCGGGGGCTTCTCTCGCTATTCCGTAGACGAGCGTTGGCTCGTACCGCATTTCGAGAAGATGCTCTACGACAACGCACTGCTTGGCCGCACCTACTTATGGGCATGGCAAGTAACTGGCGAGGATAGGTACTTACAGGTTCTCACCGAGATCATCGAGTACGTGCTGCGAGACCTTTCTCATCCAAGTGGCGGTCGATACTCCGCCGAGGACGCAGACAGTTTTGCTGATGCCGATGCTGACCACGCTGAAGAGGGCGCGTTTTATGTGTGGACCCCGCAACAAGTCGAAGCTGCGCTGAGCCAGGCCAACCTTGGGCACCTCACCGAGCAAACATTGGCGTTTTATGGCATCTCGGAGGGCGGAAATTTTGAGGGTGCGTCCATCCCGAACCGCATGCACGAACGCGGTCACCTCAAGCGAACAGCAGAGATCGACCAAGCCCGAGTTGCGTTGCTGCAGAGCAGGTCGGACCGACCGCGTCCTGGCCTAGATAACAAGGTTCTCACCGAATGGAATGCACTCATGCTGGCAACGCTCGCCCAGGCTGCTGCCGCCACGGGTCGTTCCGACTGGTTAGCTGCTGCTGAGGCGACAGCTCACTTCCTATGCGACTCCCTACGGGTTCCATCGGATGCGGCAACGAGCGGTCAACGCTGGCTGCGGTCATGGCAAGCAGACCTGAACCAAGGTTCCGGCGGAGCGAAACACTTAGCGTATGGCTCGGACTATGCAGCGTTGATCGACGGCTTTCTTTCTCTGTACGAGGCCACCGGCACCCTGCGCTGGTTAGAGGAAGCTACGTCTACAGCCGACAGCTTGATTGAACTTTTCTGGGACATGGACGGCGGCGTGTGGACAACGGGCGAAGATGCTGAGCAGCTTGTCTCCCGGCCGAAAGACCTGATGGACAATGCCACCCCCTCGGCCAATAGCATGACTGCTGTCGGCCTGTTACGACTCGAAGCCCACACGGGTGAATCACGCTATGGCGAGCACGCACGCACCATTTTACGAACCCTTGGTGGCGTTGCAGGAAAGCATGCAATGAGCTTCGGGAATCTGCTGTGGGCAATTGAGCTACACGCCCTCGGAGTAACCGAGGTAGTCGTCACAGGGGATCGAGCAGATCTGGTTGAGGTAGTGCAGCGTCGGTTTGACCCGGGCAGCATCATCGCCTGGGGAGAACCGGGGACTGGACCTCTCTGGGAGGGCCGCTCGGCAACCGGCTCAGATGGATTGGCCTATGTGTGTCGAAACCACGCGTGTGGCACCCCTGCGGCATCTGCTGCCGAACTTCAGGCGCAGCTCGACTCGTAGGGTGCAGCCTAGCTAGCTCACCGTTTCTGGCTTGTGGTCGGGTACTTCAAGAAACGGCGCTTCTGGGCGATCGAGCATGCCTTTCGAC
>WLJI01000211.1 GCA_009701845.1 Actinomycetota bacterium | reverse complement strand
AGGGGCGACAATGCAGATGCCCGTCTGCAATACCTGACCCCACAAGAGCTGCGTATCTTGGAATGCTTGGCCGATGGGCTGACCAACCGCCAGATTGCAGAGAAGATGTTTCTCGCCGAGAAGACTGTCAAGAACTATGTCTCGAGTTTGCTCTCTAAGATGGGGGTTTCACGCAGAACAGAGGCCGCCGTCTTTGCTGCTCGAAAACAAGTTCGCGAGGAGCGACGGAACTAAGCAAGCAAGGTTGCGCTCTCGTTGAGAACCTAGACCTAGACCGAGGCCCGCTGTAACGCTTCAAGAACTTCAACTAGGCGAACCTCAGGAACGGCCTGCGCCACGAGATCTCCTGAACCAGCAAAAAATCCGCTGCCCTGCAATGCCAGAAGTTGAGACTCGCGGTCGATTCCGCCGACCATGAGCTTCAGTCCGAGTGTTTCTGCTAGCTGACCCATCACCGCGAGCACGCCCAGAACTGCGCTGCGCGTCAGCGTGTCTGGGTCATCGACCTTGTTCACAGTTGCGCACTCCATCTTGAGCGCGTCAGCAGGGGTTGCCCGCACAGAGCGAATAGAGGCGTGGTTCGCGGCAACCTCCGCTAGGACCACCCGGAACCCAAGTTCACGCAACTCAGAGAGCACGCTGGATTTTGTGTCTAGGACCCCTGCGGCTGAGTGCGCGTCCACCTCAAAACCAAATGAAGAGGGCACGAGGCCAACCGAAGCAGCATCCGCGCTGAGCCAAGACGCAAGCCCGTCCTGCAGTTCACCTTCGGTCAACTTGAACCACATAACAAACTCGCTAGCGCTCATGACCGGACTGAGCGCCAACATGCGCTTCATTGCAGCCATTCCCTCTCTTCGAGTCCAGCGCCCAAGGGGCACCATGAGGCCTGCACTCTCTGCCACCGACAGGAACTCTGATTCGGCCAGCAGACCGTGTTCGTTGTGATTCCAGCGAACCGAAGCCTCTATCCCCACCGGCCGAAGAGTCTTCAGGTCAACCTGCGGCTGGTAATGGACCTCGAGGTTTCCTTGGGCAATTGCGCTGCTCAATTCCCTCAGTACCATTGATTCACGATTCACTCGCAGCCCGATTGCTTCGTTAAAGACTGCAACCTGATCACGCCCTTGGCGCTTCGCTTCGTAGGCTGCAATGTCGGCCTGGTGAACCAAAAGGTTGGCAGTGTCAACCACACCCACCCAGTCTTTCGCACTCTCCGCAACCCCGATGCTCGCAGAAATCGAAACATCGCTCTCACCAAGCCTGAACGGAACACGCAGCGCATCAATCAGCTTGTCAACGATAGAGCGCACCGCAACGGGGGACGCAGCTCCGTCGAGACAGATCACAAACTCATCCCCGCCGAAGCGAGCCACCATGTCCTCGCCCCGCAGCACAGAACCCAGTCTGGCTGCAATCTGCCGAAGCAGGTCATCTCCGCCAGCGTGACCGAATGTGTCATTAATTGCTTTGAAGCGATCAAGGTCTACAAAGAGAACCGTTGTGGGCGATGCATGGCCATGGCGTTCGAGTGAAGCGCAGATTCCGTCAAGCGCTGCGCGCCTATTCGGCAGCTCAGTGAGGGGATCCTGATGGGCGAGGCGTCTCAATTCTTCTTCGGCACGTCGACGATCGGTGATGTCATGTGATGTGACCGCAATTGCATCACCGAGCGGAAGTATCTGCTGACGAATCCACCTAGGTTGTTCGGTATCGGAAGCGATCTCGATTTCTTCGATCAGCGCCGTACCAGAGGCCAAACAGCCTGCCCAGACCTCAATGATTTTTGCCGCCGAGGATGGAAAAACTTCCGATACGAGGTGATCGAGGAGGTCCACCATCGGCTTCCTGAGCACCGTTGCAGCAGCCAAGTTTGTTACAACAAAGCGGAAGTCAACCACATGGCCGCTGGTATCAAACTCTGCGGTCAGAATGGATTCCGCATCCATACTCGCAAACGCAGCGCGGCGCAGCAGCGAGTACTCCACTTCCGAACGCTCAAGCGGGCCTGATGACTGCGAAGGCTCAGGTACGTGCACTCGACGCTCTCAAACTCAGGTCCCTCGCTGTGAGTAGCAACATTGCCACTCAGTGTAACCTGCGCAGACGGCTCCGAGTAGCGAATCGAGATCAGAGCACAATGATGGCATCCTGTGTTGGTGTCAGAGCACATGAAAGCCTCGTTGGACTATCAAGCACTCCCCGAGCAAACCCCAGTGCCTTCAAGTTCTGGCGTGGTTCTAGCCGCCTATGACCTCGGTCAGGCCGACGGGTCTCTCACAAGTGACCGCAACCTGCTTTTTGCGCATGCGACAGGTTTCTGCGCTGGCGTCTGGGCACCACTCACTGCACACCTAGGCGAGTACCGGAAGGTATCGCTCGACTTTCGCGGCCACGGGCTGTCAAGCGTTGCAGCCCATGGAATGGACTGGGCTGGAACTGCCGAGGATGTCCTAGCTGTGATTGATGCTTTCGAGATAGAAAAACCCTTTGGGATTGGCCATTCCATGGGCGGAGCATCACTCATTCTTGCCGAGCAGATGCGCCCTGGAACATTTAGTGGATTGTGGGTGTATGAACCGATCATCTTCCCAACTGGCGAGTCCTCGACAGTTCCAGAGGGCCTAGACATCGATGACCTCTCGGAGAAGAACCCGCTGGTGGTATCAGCTCTTCGTCGCAGGTCCAGATTCGCGTCTCCGGGTGAGGCAGAGAAGAACTTCGCTTCGAAACCACCCCTCAGCGACCTCTGCGCTACTGCGCTTCACGCGTATGTGGAGTACGGGTTTGAGCAGCTCCCTGATGGTTCGATCAGCCTTCGTTGTCAACCCGAGGTCGAGGCAGATACCTACAGAATGGGCGCACGCCATGATGCGTTCGCTCATCTCGGGGAAGTAACCTGCCCCGTCACCGTGGCTCGTGGACACTCTCAGTTTCCCGGCCCAGCCGACCTTGCACCGCTGATCGCTCAGGCTCTTCCTTCTGCAACTCTTCAAGAGTTCCCCAGTCTTGGCCATTTTGGCCCCCTTCAAGACCCGAGCCTCATCGCAACAGCTGTGAAGTCCGCTGTCGCTGCTGTCGCCGCTGCCACCTAGCATCTAGTTATGGCACTCATCCTCCCTACGCTGCTCCTTCCTCCGCTGCTGCCAGGTGCAGAAGCGACTCTCCGTGTCAGTGCCTTAGCCATACCTGCCTGCACGCCACGTCAGGCAAACTCGTGAGCACCCACCCCCGAGGCGTAGTGACTGCGGTTTTGCAGAGCCAACTGGTGAAACGATTCGATACCTCAGCCGATCTGCT
>WLJI01000210.1 GCA_009701845.1 Actinomycetota bacterium | reverse complement strand
TGGAAGAGCCCCTCAAGCCAACCCACAAGCTGAGCCTGAGCTAGTCGTACTTCTGCCTCTGTGGGAGGTTCTTCGGATGAGAAGTCAAAGCTCAACGTGTCGAGTTCTTGGCCTAACTCGGGCGACAACGCCGACTTCAACTCCAAGATGGAACTGTCGTAAATCCGGCCGAGTTGCTCTCGAGAGGCATCGTCAAGAGACGTGTTTCGCACCTCCTCGAGCAGTTGCTTGATCATCGCCCCGATCCGAATGATCTTTCCAGGAGACTCAATCTCTAGAGCAGTATCAGCTGCTTCGAACTCCTCGGCGGTTGAACCCCCAAGGCCTTCTGCCGAACCCCCTGCTGTGCTCAGCAGCTCTGCAGATAACGGCACCTCAGCGGAACTACCAACCGTCGACGCGCCAGCGCCAGCGCCAGTCCCGGCTCCCGGATCAGTATCGGTGTCAGCATCAGTGCCCGAATCAGTCTCAGTGTCGGGGCCAGAGGTAGGAAGAGCCATATCAGGATCCTAGTCAGCACAGTTCCCTGCCATGCACGAGCAACGCCTAGGCGCGAGCAACGACTAGGCGCGAGCAACGACTAGGCGCGAGCAATCAGGAGCGGCACCATCACCTCGGCAGAGGTCATCGATCCGTGGCGGCCCTGCAACACAAATGGTCCCGTGTCTGCTGTGTCTTCGAATGCAATGGGCTCGCGAGCAACTAGCGCAACATCACCGAGTCTGCCGAGAGCTGCTGGAAGAACCTTGGGGCCAAACCAGTTTTCGTCCAAGGTCTGCTCGCGAGACACCACCCAAGCCACGTCGCTATGGCACTGCGATGCGGCTTCAAGCAGATCCGCCTGAGCTCCCGGACGTGCATGCAGCCAGCGAAATCGTGCTTCGCCTGATTGCCATGCCACTTTGCTCATCACCTCTGAGTCAGGCATGACAACGCGAGAGCCAACGTCTACGTGGCCGTGATCCGCTGTAATGACTAGCGCCGCACCAGAGGGAAGTTGATCAATGAGGTACTCGACAAATCGGTCGACAAAAACCAACTCGGCATCGTAAAACGAGTTCAGGCCATATTCGTGCGCCACTTTGTCAATACCGTCGTAATAGGCGTACACAAAGGGTTCACCCGCTTGGAGTTGATGGCCAATCTCTGCAACGAGTGTGGAGTTCATGCGGTAAGGAACGTGGCGACAACCGCCGAGATGCGCTCGAGTAAAGCCGGTGTCTCGAAACTCTGCCCGCACCACAACTGGCGGTCGCTGCCCCCCGAACGCAACCTCGACTTGGATGGACTCTGGCGGAATCGCCTCTCGAGCGTCGCCTTTTGATGTTGTCCATCGCAGCACGTTGAGGATTTCACGCTCCACGCTCATCCGGTACCCGATCACTCCATGCTCCCCCGGCGGAAGTCCCGTTGTGATCGATGTCAGAGCAGTTGCAGTTGTCGTAGGCGCCACCGTGGTGATCGGTGCAGCCTGCATCCTGCTCAGACCACGTAGCAGGTGTTGACGGTCGATCATCTGTTCCCAGCCCAGACCATCGAGTACCAGAAACACAATCTGATCGACGCCTTGCAGCCCGGGGGGAAACCAGTCCGGAGCGCTGTCAGGATCGTTGATCAAAACATCGACGATATTGGCGTTGCACGCGCCCGAATAATCAGGGAGCACCGGCTTGCCATCTGCTACAGCGGCTTCGAATGGCCACTCCGCTGCTGCCGCTGTTTGATCACCCACCGCTTTGATCTCCTTCGTCTTGAGTCACCCAAGCTAGCTAGGTTGGGGCGATGACTGACAATAAATCTTGAACTACTTCCGCGGAAGTTGCGGTCTGTCTTCACCAAAGCCTTCAGCCCGCCTACGATACGCGTCGTGAAGGTCTCGACACGAGGTGACTATGCGAGTCGGGCACTGTTGTCTTTAGCGCTGCATTCCGAGGCTGGGCCGACATCAGTTCGAGATATTGCCGAGCGCACGGCCCTTCCTCAACCGTACCTCGAGCAGATTCTTTTGGCACTCAAAGGCGCTGGCCTTGTTCGGTCGAAACGCGGAGTGGGTGGCGGATACACCCTTGCCCGAGAAGCCTCAGAGATCACACTGGCACAGATAGTTTCTGCTGTTGACGGCCCGATTCAAGCTGGTGACTTTGGTCAGCCTCATACTGACGGTTCTTGTGATCACGAAGGTCAGTGCGTTCTGCTCGCAATCTGGAATGACGCTGGCCGGCAGATGCGTTCCTTGCTCGAGGCCTACACGCTCGAAGATTTGGCTGCAATCACAGATGGCCAGCAGCCATGGCCAAACGAAGACCCCCCGGCATCTAGCTAAACCGGTTCAACACGCCTTGGAGGTCTGCAGGCAACGGCGAGGTAAAGCTCACCTGCTCGCCAGTTGAAGGGTGCACGAAGCTCAACTCCCGGGCGTGAAGAAACGGCCGAGGAGCAGAGAAGCTCCGGCGCAGACCGCCATAGGTGTCATCTCCAACCACTGCGTGACCAATCGAGGCAAGATGAACGCGAATCTGATGGGTCCGACCAGTCTCAAGCTGACATGTAATAAGTGAGACCTCAACCGGATCAGTGAACTCTGCATCCACACGGTAATGGGTCCGCGATTCGCGTCCATCCACGGCGACCGTCATCCGAAGCGGATCACGGCGGGAACGCCCAATAGGGGCATCAACCACGCCTTGCGGGTGCTCAAATCGGCGCCAAGCAAGCGCCGTGTAGATCCGAATAACCGAATGGTCAGAGAGTTGACCAACGAGGTCTTCGTAGGCCGCTTGGGTACGGGCAACAACTAACAGTCCCGAGGTCCCACGATCTAATCGGTGAACCAACCCGGGGCGGAACTCTTCACCCACCGAAGCGAGCTCCGGAAACTTTGCAATGAGGCCATGGACCAACGTCGAGCCAGAGTGCCCAGCACCAGGGTGCACCACCAGCCCCGCGGGTTTATCAATCACAATGATCGTCTCATCTTGATAGACAACACCGAACTCGACCGAGGCATCTGCGAGCACCCGAGCTACGGGTCGAACGGGATGCGACAGCACAGCGACAGTATCTTCTGCAAGCAGGCGCTGCGACGGCTTCGTCAACACCTGCGAGTTCACCAAGACTTGCTCGTCGCTAATCAGTGCCACTGCTTCGGCTCGCGAGCATTCGGTGAGCAGCGCTACGATCCGATCAATCCGCTCTCCGGCTAGGGCCTCGGGAATCGTCTCTTGAATGTAGGGCTCCGGGACTGCGGTTCCCTCACTCATCGAAAGACCCTGCAGTCCCAGCTTCTTCAGGAGTTGCTTCGTCAGGAGTTGCTTCGTCAGGAGTTGCTTC
>WLJI01000021.1 GCA_009701845.1 Actinomycetota bacterium | reverse complement strand
GCTGCGTTCATTCGCGCCGTACGAACACGGGTCAGACGGATTTCCGTGACTCGGCCTGCCCTCATCCGTCGTTGAAAGAAGTACAGAGGTTTTACCGTGCCCACGATTGAGCAGTTGGTCCGCAAGGGCCGTCAGAGCAAGCGACGCAAGGAGTCGACGCCGGCCCTGAAAGGCGCGCCACAGCGCCGTGGCACATGCACACGCGTGTTTACCACTACACCAAAGAAGCCCAATTCGGCCCTGCGCAAGGTTGCCCGTGTGCGCCTTTCGAGCGGTATTGAGGTCACTGCATATATCCCTGGTGAGGATCACAACCTCCAAGAGCACAGCATCGTGCTTGTGCGTGGTGGGCGTGTGAAAGACCTTCCAGGTGTTCGTTACAAAATCATCCGCGGCACGCTCGACACCTCGGGTGTGCGTGGTCGTAAGCAGGCCCGGTCCCGCTACGGCGCCAAGAAGGAGTCCTGATATGCCCCGTAAGGGTCCAGCCCCACGTCGCGAACTGTTGCCTGATCCGGTCTACCGGTCAGTGCTTGTTACGCAGGTAGTAAACAAGATCATGCAGCGTGGAAAGCGCTCCACAGCCGAGAAGATCGTCTATGACGCATTGACCTTGGTAGAAGAGAAGACCGGCGATGAGCCAATCTCTACGCTGAAGCGTGCGGTAGATAACTGCAAGCCACAACTCGAGGTTCGTAGCCGTCGTGTTGGTGGCGCTACCTACCAGGTTCCAGTCGAGGTTCGTCCTCGTCGCTCCAACACCTTGGCCATTCGTTGGCTCGTGGGATACTCGCGTCAGCGCCGTGAGCGCACTATGGCCGAGCGTCTTGCCAATGAGTTGATGGATGCCAGCAATGGCGTAGGAGCTTCAATGAAGCGCAAAGAGGATCTGCACAAGATGGCAGAGTCCAATAAGGCCTTCGCTCATTACCGCTGGTAAATCCCAGTAGCTCCAAATCTGATCTTGGATTTGGAGCACCCGTTGTAGTTGTCAGTATCGAAGTTACGAATTCCTGTCCGACCTAGCACCCCACGAGATGAACGATGGCTCAGTTTCCACTCGACCGAACACGCAATATCGGCATCATGGCCCACATCGATGCCGGAAAAACAACGACCACTGAGCGGATCCTGTTTTACACAGGTAAGACGTACAAGATCGGTGAGGTCCATGAAGGCGCTGCCACCATGGACTGGATGGAGCAGGAGCAGGAGCGTGGAATCACGATCACCTCTGCTGCAACCACTGCCTTTTGGACTGACACGCTCAACAAGATTGAGCACCGAATCCAGATCATCGACACTCCCGGCCACGTTGACTTCACCGTAGAGGTGGAGCGTTCGCTCCGTGTGCTTGATGGCGCAGTTGCAGTGTTCGACGGCGTAGCCGGAGTTGAGCCGCAGACAGAGACCGTGTGGCGTCAGGCTGATAATTACAAAGTTCCGCGCATGTGCTTCATCAACAAGATGGACCGCACCGGTGCAGATTTTTACGCTTCCTTGGCTTCCATCAAGGATCGCCTGCAGGCAAACGTTGCGGTGATTCAGCTCCCCATCGGTGCCGAGGGCAACTATCGCGGAATCGTCGACCTCGTCACCATGAAGGCTTGGGTCTGGGACGGCGAAGAACTTGGCGCTAGCTGGGAAGTTGTAGACATCCCCGAGGACTTGCAAGAACTCGCTGATGAGTACCGCGATGCGCTCATGGATGTCCTCGGAGAAACCTCCGACACAATCATGGAGAAGTACCTGAACGAGCAAGAGATCTCGCCTGAAGAGATCCGCGCCGCGCTGCGTGAGGCAACAATCCATCATGGGGTTGTGCCCGTACTCAACGGCACCGCTTTTAAGAACAAGGGTGTTCAGCCCCTTCTTGATGCCGTCTGCTGGTACATGCCATCACCTGCCGAGTTGCCGCCCGTCATGGGAGTCAACAAGAAGGGCGAAGAGGTAGAGCGCAAGCCCTCCTCGGACGAGCCATTCTCTGCGCTGGCATTCAAGATCATGACGGCCCCCCATGTGGGCAAGCTCACCTATTTCCGGGTCTACTCGGGCAAGCTCGACAAGGGTGGCACTGTCTACAACAGCCGCTCCGGCAACAAAGAACGCATTGGCCGAGTGCTCGAAATGCACGCAAATGAGCAGATCGAGCAAGAGGCTGTGTACGCCGGTGACATCGTTGCTGGTATCGGCCTCAAGGACACCCGCACCGGAGACACCCTGAGTGATCCCAACGACGTGGTGGTACTTGAGTCACTTGAGTTCCCCGACCCAGTCATCCAGGTTGCAGTAGAGCCCAAGACCAAGGCCGACCAAGACAAAATGTCTAAGGCGCTGTACTCACTCTCTGAAGAGGACCCAACCTTCCGGGTTCAGACCGATGAAGAAACCGGTCAGACGCTGATTTCCGGTATGGGCGAGTTGCACCTTGAGGTGCTCGTCGATCGCATGATGCGTGAGTTTAAGGTTGAAGCAACCGTTGGTAAGCCACAGGTGGCGTACCGCGAAACCATCACCAAGGTGATCGACAGCCATACGTATCTGCACAAGAAGCAGACAGGTGGTACGGGTCAGTACGCCAAGATCATCATCGCTATCGAGCCGTCCGGGCCTGGTGGCGGGTATGAGTTTGCAGATGAGATTTCTGGCGGTCGTATTCCCAAGGAATACATCCCTTCAGTGGGTCACGGTGTTTCTGACGCCATGACCACGGGAACCCTGGCCGGATTCCCCATGGTCGACATTAAGGTCCGCCTGCTAGATGGCGACTACCACGACGTTGACTCCTCTGAAATGGCATTCAAGATTGCTGGCACGATGGGCTTCAAAGAGGCCGTCCGCAAAGCCACCCCAGTTCTTCTTGAACCCATCATGGCTGTAGAGGTTGTGACCCCAGAGGAGTACATGGGAGACGTGATCGGCGACCTCAACTCCCGACGCGGCAAGGTCGGCAAGATGGAACAGCGCGGAAACTTGCAGGTCGTATCGGCCGAGGTTCCGCTTGCTGAAATGTTCGGGTACTCAACTGACCTGCGGTCCAAGACCCAAGGCCGGGCGAACTACACGATGCAGTTCCATAGCTATCAACAAACACCTCGAAACGTTCAAGAAGAGATCGTGGCGCGAGTAACCGGTCAATGATCTAGTAACCTCCGGCGGGCACTATCCTGTAGTGCTTGGTCGGATGAATAAACCGCAGTGGCCCACAAGTCGCTCGGTGACGCGACCAAGTCAGAAATGGCAGCGACTCGTTGAGTTGCAAGGTCACCTAATTACCCACCAACTCATGTAGAAGAAGTCACGAAAGGCAAGCCACACATGGCCAAGGAGAAGTTCGAGCGCACGAAGCCACACGTCAACGTGGGAACGATGGGACACATCGACCACGGAAAGACAACGCTGACGGCCGCAATCACCAAGACACTGGCCGACCGCGTTCCCGGCAACTCGGCCACTGACTTCCAAGATATCGATAAGGCTCCAGAAGAGCGCGAGCGCGGTATCACCATCAACGTGTCACACGTCGAGTACGAGACTGCTTTGCGTCACTATGCCCACGTCGACATGCCAGGTCACGCTGACTACATCAAGAACATGATCACTGGTGCAGCGCAGGTAGACGGTGCAATCCTTGTGGTTTCGGCCGCAGACGGACCTATGCCACAGACCCGTGAGCACGTTGTGCTCGCTCGTCAGGTTGGCGTGCCGGCAATCGTGGTTGCACTCAACAAGGTTGACATGGTCGACGACGAAGAGCTCATCGAGCTCGTCGAGATGGAAGTACGTGAGCTACTCGACGTGTACGAGTACCCAGGTGACGACACCCCCGTGATCCGTGTTTCTGCACTCAAAGCCCTTGAGGGTGATGAGGCAGCAATGGACGCAGTCATGGAGCTTATGGAAGCAGTGGATACGTTTATCCCTGAGCCAGAGCGTGACTTGGATAAGCCGTTCTTGATGCCTATCGAGGACGTGTTCTCGATTACTGGCCGTGGCACCGTGGTGACCGGCAAAGTTGAGCAGGGAATCGTGCATACCGGAGATGACCTTGAGATCATTGGTCTGAAGGCAACTCAGAAGACCACCTGCACTGGTGTTGAGATGTTCCGCAAGCTGCTCGATGAGGGCCAAGCGGGAGACAACATCGGAGCGTTGCTCCGAGGTATCGACAAAGAAGAGGTGCAGCGAGGTCAAGTACTCGCTAAGCCCGGCTCGATTACCCCTCACACAGACTTCGAAGCTCAGGTCTACGTTCTGACCAAGGAAGAAGGCGGGCGTCACAAGCCATTCCAGTCGAACTACCGTCCGCAGTTCTACTTCCGCACCACCGACGTGACCGGAACGATCACGCTTCCAGCAGACACCCAGATCTGCATGCCTGGCGATAACACCCCAGTTACCGTTGAGCTCATTGCGCCAATCGCAATGGACGAAGGCCTGAAGTTCGCCATCCGCGAGGGTGGACGTACCGTGGGCGCTGGTCGTGTCACGAAGATCCTGAAGTAACAACTAGTACGAATTGGTCTGTTTGCTCAGCAGCGAATAGACCAAAGCGCAATACGGTTTACAAAATGGGGTGCCCAGCCGGGCACCCCATTTCGTTCGTCTGGCGCGGAGCAAGCCTGTCCCGCTACAGTGCAGCCTGCTCGGAAAACCGAGTCGTTCCTTGACAGTCGATGACATCCGACCCCATGCGGGTCGCTCATGTAGAAGCGAGTTTCAGTGGCAGTAGAACAGAAAATCCGTATCCGCCTGAAGGCATACGACCATGAGGTCATTGACCAGTCAACACAGAAAATTGTGGAAACCGTGACTCGGACAGGTGCGAAGATTCGTGGACCAGTGCCGCTCCCAACAGAGAAGCACCGTTTCACCGTTATCCGCTCTCCTCACAAGGACAAGGATTCTCGTGAGCATTTCGAGATGCGCATTCACAAGCGCCTCATCGATATCATCGAGCCAAGCCCCAAGACAGTCGATTCTCTGCAGCGTTTAGACCTTCCTGCTGGAGTAGATATCGAAATTAAGATCCAAGACGCATAGTAGGCAGCTCAGCGGCAGGAGTCCGGTCTCGTAGAACTGCGAGATTGGATTTGGATCCTTCAGGGCTCACTGCTAAGTTCATCTAGTCGTCATGAGCAGTCATCTGCTTATATGATTCTTACCGGGTAAATTTCTAGAAATCGTGCTGATTTGGTGCGGTTCTTAGAATGAACTTGGTCCCGCATCAATCGACGTCCGAGTAGGCCTAGAGGGAAGAAATTCCTAATAGGAACCGCACGGCACAACCGAAACGTCGCTCCGCCAGGGTTTCCTGTGCGGAGCGCCCGCGTGAGCGGCATCTTTCCGACCGGGTTCTCGAACCCGAGAAGTGAGTAGCCGATCGACCACGCCAAAGGACGAAGCCACCATGGCGAAGAAAGCAATCGTAGGAGAGAAGCTGGGCATGACCCAGATCTGGGACGCCGACAACAACGTCGTGCCCGTCACCGTGCTGCGCGTAACGCCAGCACGTGTGGTGCAACTGCGCACCCAAGAACGTGACGGATACAGCGCCTTGCAGGTGACTTACGGGCATCGTGATGCTCGCAAGTTGACCAAGCCAAAGGCCGGACAGTTCGCAGCGGCTGGAGTCGAGCCCGGAGTCAAGCTTGTTGAACTCCGCATCGACGACACCTCTGAGTACCAAGTTGGGCAAGAACTCACCGCCGAGTTGTTCGAGGCTGGTGAACGAATCGACGTCACTGCAACGAGCAAGGGCAAGGGGTTCGCAGGTGTCATGAAGCGTCACGGGTTCAAGGGCATGCCCGCATCCCACGGCGCTCATCGAGTTCACCGCAAGCCTGGAGCAATCGGGCAGTGTGCAACACCAGCACGTGTGTTTAAGGGTGTTCGCATGGCCGGGCGGATGGGAACCGACAAGGTAACCACTCTCAACCTCGAGGTAGTTCGTGCAGACAACGAACAGCAGGTTGTGTTGGTGCGTGGAGCAGTTCCTGGTCCACGTGGTGGTCTTGTACTGATTCGTAATGCGGTCAAGGACCGTGCCAGCTCCAAGGGAGGTGCTTCCTGATGCCTACCGTGACACTCCGTTCTCGTACCGGCGCAGACGAAGGCCAAGTTGCACTCGCAGATGAGATCTTTGGCATTGAGCCCAACGTCGCAGTGATGCACCAAGTGGTTGTAGCGCAGCTTGCAGCCAAGCGGTCTGGCACTCAGTCCACAAAGACTCGCGCCGAGGTATCGGGTGGTGGCGCAAAGCCCTTCAAGCAAAAGGGTACGGGCCGTGCTCGTGCTGGCTCGATTCGCGCTCCGCAGTGGCGTGGAGGTGGCGTGGCTCTTGGGCCGAAGCCCCGCAAGTACGACCAGAAAACTCCTAAAAAGATGAAGCGTCTTGCGCTTCGATCTGCACTGTCAGACCGTGCAGCTGAAGACAAAGTCGTTGTGGTTTCCGGATGGGATTTTGAAGCACCGAAGACCCAAGAGGCTCAAGCGGCACTTCTTTCACTAGGTGTCATTGGCCGCTCCTTGCTCGTGATTGACGCCACCGACAATGTGGCTCATCAGAGCTTCCGTAATCTTCCAGGAGTCCACATTGTGACTCCTGGAGAACTCAACACCTACGACGTGTTGGTGAGCGATTACGTGGTCTTCACAAGCTCAACGCTTCCCACGAACGAAGCTCCGGCAACATCGTCTACCTCAAGCACCGAGGACTCAGAATGAAAGACCCACGAGACGTGATTCTGCGACCAGTGGTGAGCGAAAAGTCCTACGGACTTCTCGACACTGGCGTGTACACCTTTGAGGTAGCAACTCAGGCCTCAAAGCCAGAGATTCGTGATGCTGTCCAAGCCATCTGGCCCGGAGTCAAGGTGAAGAATGTCAACACCTTGAACCGTAAGGGCAAGCGTAAGCGCAATCGCAAGAGCCCCACTATGGGAAGTCGTCCCGACATCAAGAGGGCCATCATTACCCTCGATCCCAGCGGTGCTCAAATAGATCTGTTCGAGGTGAAGTGAGATGGGTGTACGCAAGCGTAAGCCAACGAGCCCAGGTCGCCGGTTCCAGACTGTCTCAGACTTTGCTGAACTGACCACTGATCGCCCAGAAAAGTCCTTGCTTGTCAAGAAGTCTCGTACGGGTGGGCGTAACAACCACGGCCGTAAGACTTCGCGTCACCGCGGTGGCGGGCATAAGCAGCAGTACCGTGTCATCGATTTCAAACGCAAGAAGGACGGAATCCCGGCCAAGGTTGCGAGTATCGAATATGACCCAAACCGCACGTGTCGTATTGCACTGTTGCATTACGCAGACGGTGAGAAGCGTTACATCCTTGCTCCCAAGGACCTCACCGTTGGTGATCGTGTTCAGTCCGGGCAGGGCTCAGAAATTCGAGTAGGAAACGCACTTCCACTTCGCTACATCCCAGTCGGAACGGTTGTTCACAATGTTGAACTCCAAGCCGGAGCCGGCGGAAAGATGGCGCGGTCTGCAGGCGCAAGTGTTCAGCTTGTAGCTAAAGAAGGCGACTTTGCAACGCTGCGTTTGCCGTCCACGGAAATGCGCCGAGTTCCAATTGACTGCCGCGGAACCGTTGGCGAGGTCGGTAACTCCGAACATGATCTCATCAAGATCGGTAAAGCCGGTCGTAACCGCTGGAAGGGCGTTCGGCCCCAAACACGCGGTGTTGCAATGAACCCAGTCGACCATCCACACGGTGGTGGCGAGGGTAAGACATCCGGCGGACGCCATCCGGTGTCGCCGTGGGGCAAGCCCGAGGGCCGCACCCGAGACAAGAATAAGCCGTCACAGAAGCTGATCGTCCGACGTCGCCGCACCCGCGGCTCGCGCCGGTGATCTGAGCGAGGAAAACGATGCCACGCAGCCTAAAGAAAGGCCCCTTCGTGGACGACCACCTGCTCAAAAAGGTGGACGCCCTCAACGAAACGGGTCAAAAGACAGTCATCAAGACCTGGTCACGCAGGTCCACAATCATTCCCGACATGGTTGGGCACACCATTGCGGTGCACGACGGACGCAAACACGTTCCCGTCTACATCACCGAGTCCATGGTGGGCCACAAGCTCGGCGAGTTTGCGCCTACTCGAACCTTCAAGTTCCACGCAGGCCAAGAGAAGTCAGCGAAGGGCCGCCGATAATGGCCAGCATCCAGTTTGATGAGCGCAAGACCAATGAGCGCCCAGGTGTGCGTGCAGTGCATCGTGGCGCAGGATTCTCTGCATACAAAGCTCGTGAGGTCCTCGACCTCATCCGAGATAAGTCAGTAGCTGAAGCTCGAACCATTCTGCAGTTCTGTGAGCGCTCCGCCGCTGACGAAGTTGCCAAGGTGCTTGATTCCGCAGTGGCGAACGCAGCGAACAACAACGATATTCCTCCAGAAGAGCTCTTCGTCTCCGCCTGCTATGCAGATGAGGGTTCGACGATGAAGCGTTGGCGCCCACGTGCTCGTGGCCGTGCCACTCGTATCCGTAAGAGGACTTGTCACATCACGGTCATTGTCGGTCGCTACACACAGACCGAGCTTGATCGACGTAATGCACGCCTGGCCGCCAAGGGTCAAACAGCTTCTAGTCCTTCTGCAGACCGTGCACGCAGAGTGTCTCGCAGTCGATCCGGTGAGCCAAAAGCCACCACTACCGATGCTGTTGAGGTTGAAGAGACCGAATCAGTCACTGACGAAGCAGCGGTTGATACTGCGGTTGAAGACACTGCAGTGGTTGATACTGCAGTTGATGAAGCTGTAACCGAAGAAGCAGCGGTCGAAGAGACCGTTGTTGAAGACGCTGTTGTAGAAGACGCTGTTGTCACGGATGCTGCAGAGGACGCAGCCACCGAGGATGACTCAGCCGATGAGTCCGAGAAGAAGGAAGACTGATGGGTCAGAAAGTCAATCCCTATGGCTTCCGTCTTGGTATCACTACCGACTGGAAGTCGCATTGGTTCGCTACTCGTGGCGAATACGTCGAGTACCTCACCGAGGACTGGAAAGTTCGCGACTACCTGATGAACAAGTTGCCAAGCGCAGCTATCTCTCGGGTAGAGATCGAGCGCACGCTCGACCGTCTGCGCATCGATGTTCACACGGCACGTCCAGGAATCGTCATTGGACGGCGTGGCGCACAGGCAGATGAGCTCCGCACCGACCTCACCAAGATGACCGGCAATCCGAAGGTGCAGCTCAACATCCAAGAGATCAAGCAGCCCGAACTTGATGCTGCTCTGATTGCTCAGGGTGTGGCTGATCAGCTCACCAACCGAGTTGCATTCCGGCGTGCCATGAAGCGTGCTGTGCAGAATGCGCAAAAGGCTGGAGCGCTTGGGATTCGTGTTCAGTGCTCAGGTCGCCTCGGCGGTTCAGAGATGGCACGTACCGAGTGGTACCGAGAAGGTCGTGTTCCACTGCATACGCTTCGTGCAGACATTGACTACGGCTTCCGTGAGGCCAAGACCACTTATGGTCGTATTGGGGTCAAGGTTTGGATTTATAAGGGCGACATCTTGCCCTATAAGCACACCGAAGAGCAGAAGATCGCTAAAGAAGCTGCACTCGCAACTGGTGAACTGACCGATATGACGCCACGGGTGGTTTCTAATCGCCCTGTCACAGTCCCTCGGCCAGCCACGGCGACCGAGGAATCTGCTGCCGATGTTGACGCTGAAGAAGAGATCAAGCCGCTCATCGGTGAGGCTGATCCAGAGTTCGAGCGACTCCTCGCTGAAGAGGAAGAGATCGAGCGTTCGACAAAGGCTAAAGACGACACCTCGCCACAGCATTTCCGCCAAGGGGATGGTGACTGATCATGTTGATGCCAAGGAAAGTCAAACACCGCAAGACTCATCGCGGCCGCACCAAGGGAACCTCCAAGGGAGGAACCGAGGTCAACTTCGGACAGTACGGTATTCAGGCTCTCGAGCCTGGATGGATTACTGCTCGTCAGATAGAGGCAGCACGTATTGCCATGACTCGCCACATCAAGCGTGGCGGCAAGGTTTGGATCAACGTGTTTCCCGATAAGCCCGTTACTCAGAAGCCTGCCGAGACCCGAATGGGTTCTGGTAAGGGTAACCCCGAGTTGTGGGTGGCAGTAGTTCGTCCCGGTCGAGTGCTCTTTGAGCTCTCGTACCCAGACGATGAGATCGCTCGCGGTGCACTCAACCGTGCAATCCAGAAGCTTCCGATTAAGGCCCGCATCATCACTCGTGAGGAGACTTTCTGATGGCGAAGGCAACGAGCACTGCGCGTGACCTTGGTGATGTTGAACTCATCGAGCGGATCGCAGAAGAGAAGGACCGCTTGTTCAAGCTTCGGTTCCAGCTCGCAACTGGTCAGCTAGAGAACTTTTCTCGCATGACCCAGACCAAACGAGACATCGCCCGACTTTTCACAGAGTTACGGGCCCGTGAAATCGCAGCTGCAGAAGCCGCTGCTGGAGGGGAGGCGTGATGAGCGAGACAGAAGCAACAACGCCAGAACGCAGCGCCCGCAAGGTTCGTGAGGGCATTGTGACCTCAGACAAAATGGATCGCACCGCAGTTGTCACTGTGACCGAACGTGTTCGCCACATTCGTTACAACAAGACTGTGCAGCGAGCGAAAAAGCTGTATGTGCATGACGAAGAAAACGACCTGCACATTGGTGACCGGGTTCGCATTGCCGAAACCCGTCCGTTGTCCAAGACGAAGCGCTGGCGCATCGTTGAAGTCCTGGAGCGTGCACGATGATTCAGCAGGAGACCCGGCTTCGGGTTGCAGACAACTCTGGTGCGCGTGAGATCTTGGTCATCAAGGTGCTCGGTGGTTCCAAGCGTCGCTATGCAGGAATCGGAGACGTGGTAGTAGCCACCGTTAAAGATGCTCTGCCTGGTGCCGCTGTAAAGAAGGGCGAGGTCGTCAAGTGCGTGATTGTTCGCACCAAGAAAGAACGACGTCGCTCAGATGGCAGCTATATCCGCTTCGACGAGAACGCAGCCGTGCTGATCAATGATCAGAAGCAGCCTCGTGGAACACGCATCTTCGGCCCAGTTGGCCGTGAACTGCGTGACAAGAAGTTCATGCGAATTGTTTCGCTTGCTCCGGAGGTGATCTGAGATGAAGATCCGTAAGGGTGACCATGTTCGGGTTCTTACTGGAAAGTACCGCGGCAAAGAGGGCGAAGTTCTCTCTGTCGATCCAAAGAAGAAGCAGGTGACGGTTGAGGGCGTGCATATCGCCAAGCGTCACCAGAAGCCGACTCGTGCGATGCAGCAGGGTGGCATCATCGACAAAATCATGCCGATTGATGCGTCCAACGTGGCACTTCTCGATTCTGATGGCAAGCCAACTCGTGTTGGCTACCGTGTCGAAGCTGACGGAACCAAAGTTCGGGTTGCCCGAGCTAACGGAGGAGAACTGTGAGCACCGCAACTACCATCGTTCCTCGCCTCAAGGTGAAGTACAACGAAGAGATCCGTGACAACCTCAAGACCACGCTCGAGTTGAGCAACGTGATGGAGGTTCCACGGTTCGAGAAGATCGTGGTCAATGTTGGTGCCGGAGCGGCAGTCGACAACAAGGGCCTGTTAGAAAAAATCGTGACCGACATCACGGCGATTACTGGTCAGAAGCCAGTTATCACCAAGGCAAAGAAATCCATTGCGGGTTTCAAGCTGCGTGAAGGAAACGCTATCGGCGTGAAGGTAACCCTTCGCGGCGATCAGATGTGGGAGTTCTTTGATCGTCTAGTTACCTTGGCGATTCCCCGTATCCGCGACTTTCGTGGATTGCCCTCGAAGAGCTTCGACGGCCGGGGGAACTACACGTTCGGAGTTACCGAGCAATTGATCTTCCCCGAGATTGATTACGACAAAGTCGATGCCTCGAGAGGTATGGACATCACCATTGTGACAACCGCGAGAACTGACGCCGAAGGTAAAGCACTTCTTGATGCTTTCGGTTTCCCATTCCGTCGGGAAGGAATCTGAGATGGCTACCGAGGCACTGAAGCAGAAGCAGCAGCGCAAGCCCAAGTTCAAAGTACGCGGCTACACCCGTTGCCGTCGATGCGGGCGTCCGCGCTCCGTGTATCGCAAATATGGCCTGTGCCGTGTATGCCTGAGGGAACTGGCTCACGCCGGCGAAATCCCAGGCGTCACCAAGGCCAGCTGGTGAGGGGAGAGAACCGACTATGACGATGACCGACCCCATTGCTGACATGTTGACCCGTCTGCGTAACGCCAATGTTGCGATGCACGACGAGGTTCTGATGCCAGCTTCAAAGCAAAAAGAGGCGCTCGCTGGAGTGCTCGTCAAAGAGGGCTACATCGTTGGCTTCTCAATCGGCGAGAACGCCAAAGGCCCTGGCAACGTTCTGAAGATAGATATGAAGTATTCAGAAGAGCGTCGACGGGTGATCTCTGGTATCCGTCGCATCTCCAAGCCGGGCTTGCGGGTTTACCGCAAGCACAATGAGGTCGAACGCGTCCTCGGCGGTCTTGGCATTGCAGTCCTATCCACGAGCAAGGGTCTCATGACCGACCGCGAGGCACGTCGCCAGCGAGTCGGTGGTGAAGTGCTCTGCCACGTCTGGTAAGGAAGCGAACCATGTCAAGAATCGGTAAAGCACCAATTGATGTTCCAAGCGGGGTAGATATCCAGATTTCTGGTTCCACCCTGACAGTGAAGGGCCCCAAGGGCGAGCTGACACGAGTTCTCGTAGAGCAAGTCTCTGTTCGTCAAGATGGAGCAACGCTGTTAGTAGAGCGCAAAGATGATGAGCGTGAGAGTCGTGCGATGCACGGTCTGATGCGTTCACTAGTTGCCAACATGGTGATTGGCGTAACGGATGGGTTCCGCAAGGAACTCGACATCGTTGGCGTTGGTTATCGTGCCGCAGCCAAGGGCACCGACGGCCTTGAACTGGCCCTCGGGTTCTCTCATCCTGTTGTTGTTTCGGCTCCTCAGGGAATTTCTTTCGTAGTTCCAGTCCCCACTCGTATTGAGGTTCACGGGATTGATAAGCAGTTGGTTGGTCAAGTGGCCGCCGACATCCGGGCCTGGCGTAAGCCAGAGCCATACAAGGGCAAGGGTGTTCGCTACGTTGGCGAGCACGTTCGCCGCAAGGCCGGCAAGGCCGGTAAGTGAGGCGACTATGAGCGACAAATCGAAAAAGAAGCAGGTTGGACGCAAGCGTCGTCACGCACGTGTTCGCAAGAGCGTTGCCGGAACTCCAGAGCGTCCGCGTCTGGCTGTGTTTCGGTCAAACCGGCACGTGGTTGCGCAGCTGATCGACGACCGATCAGGCATCACTTTGGCATCGGCAAGCACTCTTGAGACAGATCTCCGTGGTGGAGCAACCTCAAATTGTGAGGCGGCAGCCAAGGTTGGAACGCTAGTAGCCGAGCGAGCTCAGGCCGCCGGAGTCAACGTGGTGGTCTTTGATCGTGGCGGCTTCCGTTACCAAGGTCGAGTCGCTGCACTCGCAGATGCTGCACGTGCAGCAGGACTGGAATTCTGATGGCACTGAGCAAAGATAATTCGGACATGCAACTGCGTGAGTCCCGAGTCATCAACATCAACCGCGTAGCCAAGGTGGTGAAGGGTGGACGCAGGTTCTCCTTTACTGCCCTTGTGGTGATCGGTGACGGCAATGGCCGTGTTGGCCTCGGGTACGGAAAGGCCAAAGAGGTTCCGCTTGCTATTCAAAAGGGGACCGAAGAGGCTCGCAAGAACCTTTTCACCGTTCCTTTGGCTAGCGGAACCATTATTCACCCGGTCATCGGTGTGATGGGCGCTGGACGCGTCATGCTGAAGCCGGCATCTCCTGGAACCGGAGTCATCGCTGGCGGCGCTGCTCGCGCCATCTTAGAAGAGGCCGGAATCCACGACGTGCTCTGCAAGTCGCTCGGTTCTTCCAACTACATCAACGTTGCTCGCGCAACAGTTGCTGGTCTTCAGGCTTTGCGTCGACCCGATGAGATTGCTGCCTTGCGGGGACTTGATCCAGAGGATTGCATCCCCAAAGGTTTGCTTCGTGCATACCAAGAGTCTGAGCGTGGACCTGCACCAGCGCCGTTTGAGGTCGCGTGATGGCTGAACTTAAGGTCACCCAAACGGGATCTTCCATCGGCACCAAGCCAAAGCAGAGGGGCACCTTGCGTGCACTCGGCCTGGGTCGCATTGGTAAGTCTCGCATTCATACCGATAGCCCTGATGTGCGTGGCCAGATCCAGAAGGTTCCGCATCTTGTCAGTGTTGAGATTCTCTCCGCCGAGGAAGGCGACTGAACATGAAGATTCACGATCTGAAGCCCGCAGAGGGCGCACACAAATCGCGTAAGCGAGTTGGTCGCGGTATTGGTGGCAAGGGCGGCAAGACTGCCGGTCGCGGTACCAAAGGCCAGAAGGCTCGTAGCAAGATTCGCGTAGGGTTTGAGGGTGGCCAATTGCCGCTAGCAATCCGCACGCCAAAGCTGCGAGGCTTCAATAACCCATTCCGGGTTGAGTATCAGGCAATCAATCTTGACACGATTCAAGAATCTGGTCTTGACGAGATTTCACCTGAGACCCTGCTCGCACACGGGCTGGTCTCGAAGGGTGCCCTTGTGAAGGTGCTGGGCCGAGGCGAACTTTCTCGCAAGGTTACGGTCAAGGTTCACGGATTCTCGGCATCTGCTGAGGCTGCAATTACTAGCGCTGGCGGAACTGTTGAACAGATTCCGCTGCCATTCAAGGTCCGTCCGGCATTCCACGGAAGTGCTCACACCAACCGCTAAGCAAGAGTGTGTCAGCGGGGGAGCGCTGCATCGGCTAACTTCCCTTGACCGTTAGTTGCTGAGTCCCAGGAGTGTCAGTGTCTCGTATCGGCAACATCTTCAAAGTTGCAGACCTTCGCAACAAGGTGCTCTTTACCTTGTTTATGTTGGTGCTCTACCGCTTGGGCTGCTACCTGCCCGTTCCGGGTATCGACCAAAACGCTGTGAACTCAATCGGAGAGCAGGCCCGAGAGGGCGGGGTTCTTGCGTTTTTGCAGCTGTTCTCGGGTAAAGCACTGACGCAGTTCAGTCTGTTTGCGCTGGGAATCATGCCCTACATCACAAGCTCGATCATCATGCAGATTCTGACGGTGGTGATACCCAAGCTGCAGGAGTGGCAGCAACAGGGAGCCACTGGTCAGGCGAAGATCACGCAGTGGACTCGCTACTTGACTATCGGAATCTCTGTATTGCAGGCCACCGGTTTGGTGTTCTTGTTCCACAACGGCGGCGGCGGTTTGGTATCAAGCAGCAGCGGAACGATTGATCTCGTCCCGAACTTCACTCCGCTCACGGTCATGCTGATCGTGGTTACATTCACTGCTGGTTCTGCACTCCTGATGTGGATGGGTGAGTGCATCACAACACGCGGCATCGGCAACGGTATGTCGCTGATCATCTTCTGCTCCGTGGTTTCTGGCCTGCCGAGTGCGTTCTCTGTCATCTACGCCTCTGCACCGTGGAAGCTTGCAGTGTTCTTGGTCTTCGTGATTGCCATGCTCGGGTGCATCGTGTTCATCGAGCTTGGACAGCGCAGAATCCCAGTGCAGTTCGCCAAGCGAGTCGTTGGTCGTCGCATGTACTCCGGCCAGAGCACGTACATCCCATTGAAGGTCAATCAGGCCGGCGTGATCCCCATCATCTTCGCTAGTGCTGTCATCAACCTGCCCGTGCTTCTGTCTCAGGTGCTGCCGTCTAGTGGGTGGGGCGCATCGGTGTCGAAGTGGATCAACGACAACTTGGCAAACACCATCAACCCCGTCTACCTGTTTGTGCTTGCTCTCTTCATCGTTGGTTTCTCGTACTTCTATACCGCTATTGCATTCGATCCAGTTCAGCAGGCAGATAACCTGCGCAAGCAGGGCGGATTTATTCCAGGCATTCGACCCGGGCCACAGACCGAGCATTACTTGGCCAAGGTGCTGAACCGAATCACGTTGCCAGGAGCGTTGTTCATTGCTCTGCTGGCAATTACGCCAACTGTGCTGGTACGAATCTTGCTTGGCGCTACTGGTGGCGGAGCTGCATACTCCATCGGCGGAACCTCTTTGCTTATTGCAGTGGGCGTTGCGCTCGAAACCATGAAGCAGATCGACAGCCAACTCATGATGAGGAACTACGAGGGTTTCCTGTCCGGTAAGTAGCCCTCGCCTCGGCGAGTCAGCTCCACTGCACAGAGGAGGACGTCATGGAATCAACGACTAACCCACCTGTTCGACTCTTGGTCTTTGGCCGTCAGGGTGCAGGGAAGGGAACTCAGGCAATTCGCCTTGCGGAGCATTTTGGCGTTCCGCATATTTCCACTGGCGACATGTTGCGCGCTGCCGTGCGTGAAGGTACCGAATTTGGCCAACTTGCCAAAGAGATTATGGATGCAGGTCATCTGGTCTCTGATGAAGTGATGCTTGGATTGATTTCTGAGCGTCTTGCTCAGCCCGATGCTGCTCAGGGTTGGTTGCTCGACGGGTTCCCTAGGACTCTGCAGCAAGGTAAAGACCTAGTGGCTTTGACTGGTGCCGACGGAATTGACCTAGCCCTTGACCTTGATGTTGCTGAAGAGGTCGTGGTCGAGCGGATTTCCTCTCGGCGGGTCTGTGCCTCTTGCGGAGCTAACTATTCGGTTCAAGTACCGCCGAGTTCTCCGTGGGTGTGTGACGTCTGCGGTGGAGCGGTCACACAGCGAGACGACGATACTGAGCAGGCCGTTCGCGAACGCTTGGCGACGTATCTGCAGCAGACGGTGCCAGTGGTGAAATGGTTTGAAACACAGGGGCTTTTGGTCACTGTGGATGGTGCTGGTGACCGAGATGAGATCACCCAGGAGCTCATTTCGGTGATCTCTGGTCGTCTCTTTTGATTACTGGCCACCGTTCATCTACAGTTACCCCTCGGCCCGATCAAGGCCAAGAAGTTGCACGCGTTACATTATTCGCCCCTCGGGGACTCACAGGAGGAAGTAGTTCTGGCTAAGCCCAAGGAAGACGCCATCGTCTTGGAAGGAACGGTTACCGAACCGCTCCCGAATGCCATGTTTCGGGTTGAACTCGAGAATGGTCACAAGGTTCTGGCGCATATTTCCGGAAAGATGAGGATGCACTACATCCGTATTCTTCCTGGAGACCGGGTGCAGGTAGAACTGACTCCCTATGACCTGTCCCGCGGCAGGATCACCTACCGCTACAAGTGATTGCTAAATAGGGCAATCGAATGGACTGGCAGTCCCAGTCCGGAGAGACCGATGAAGGTTCGACCGAGCGTTAAAAAGATTTGTGAAAAGTGCAGGGTGATCCGCCGCCATGGGCGTGTGATGGTCATCTGCGAAAACCCGCGCCATAAGCAGCGTCAGGGCTAGGAAGGACAACATGGCACGCATTTCTGGCGTTGACATCCCAAGAGAGAAGCGACTCGTTATCTCACTCACCTACATCTACGGCATTGGCCGAACGCAGGCTGAGCACATTTGTGAGTCCACCGAGATCAATGAGTCAACCCGAGTACGGGATCTCACTGATGCCGAGGTTACCAAGCTTCGTGGATACATCGAAGAGCACCTCAAGGTAGAGGGCGACCTTCGCCGTGAGGTATCGCAGAACATCAAGCGCAAGATGGAAATCGGCTGCTACCAAGGGTTGCGTCATCGCCGTGGCCTTCCGGTTCACGGCCAGCGCACCCACACCAACGCACGCACACGCAAAGGTCCTAAAAAGACCGTGGCCGGCAAGAAGAAGGTTCGCAAGTAATGGCAAAGCCACCACCCGGGGCTCGTCGTCCCCGCAAGAAAGAACGCAAGAACGTCACCTACGGGGTTGCGCACATCAAGTCCTCGTTCAACAACACCATCGTGTCGATTGCCGACCAAGAGGGAAACGTCATCTCTTGGGCATCAGCAGGCAACGTAGGATTCAAGGGATCTCGTAAGTCCACTCCCTTCGCCGCTCAGCTTGCAGCCGAGCAGGCAGCTCGTCGGGCAATGGAGCATGGGGTACGCAAGGTTGACGTCGTAGTCAAGGGTCCAGGTTCTGGTCGCGAGACGGCTATTCGTTCCATCCAGAATGTTGGAATCGAAGTTACCGGCATCAAAGATGTCACTCCTGTGCCGTTCAATGGTTGTCGCCCCAAGAAGCGTCGGAGGCTCTAACTCATGTCTCGTTATACAGGACCTCGTGCACGCGTCTCTCGACGCCTCGGCACCAACATCTGGGGAACCTCAGGTGAGAACAAAGCAATGGAAAATCGCCGTATCCCCCCGGGGAACACGGCCGTACCCGTCGACGTGGAAACGTCAGCGAGTACTTGCTTCAGCTTCAAGAGAAGCAGAAGGCTCGTTTTGCCTACGGCATGACGGAGAAGCAGTTCCGGAATCTGTACGCCGAAGCGAACCGTCGCCAAGGAGTGACAGGTGAGACCCTGTTGCGCTTTTGCGAGCTTCGACTCGACAACGTTGTCTACCGCGCTGGTTGGGGATCTACCCGGCCGCAGGCCCGTCAGTTTGTGAACCACGGTCATGTCGACGTAAACGGTCGCCGTGTCGATATTCCGAGTTACCGAGTTCGTAAAGGTGACGTAGTCACGCTGCGAACAAAGTCCCGGGAAATGATTATCGTCCAGTTTAATATGGACACCCTCGGACGCACCCCTCCACCATGGCTCGAAGCAGCAGATGGCGGTCAAGAGGTCACTGTTCGAGAGCTTCCGCTGCGCGAGCACATTGACGTGCCCGTGCGCGAGCAGCTCATCGTGGAGCTCTACTCCAAGTAAAGAAATGGGCTTCGGCCCACCTGTTCCAATCCGCCACCGTTCATCAGAGGTACCCACAAGATGCTCGTCATTCAGCGCCCCACCGTGGAGGCAATCGACGAAGAAGAGGGCAACCTGCAAAGGTTCGCCATTAGCCCACTTGAGCCTGGCTTCGGTCACACTCTGGGCAACTCCCTTCGCCGCACATTGCTTTCTTCGATTCCAGGAGCAGCAATCACCGAGGTTCGTTTCGACGACGCCCTTCATGAGTTCGACACCATTCAAGGTGTCTCCGAGGATGTCACAGACGTCATCCTCAATCTGAAGGACGTGGTGATTACCTCAAAATCAGATGAGCCCGTGACTCTGCGCCTTGATGTGCGCGGTCCTGCACAGGTCACTGCTGCTGATGTATTGCTGACTGCAGATGTCGAGATTCTCAATACAGACATCACGCTGGCAACGGTCAACGCAAAGGGTCGCCTTGCGGTTGACCTCACCGTCGACCGAGGAACCGGCTACCTGTCGGGTAACGGCCGCAGCACCTCGACCATCGGTGTGATCCCAATCGACGCAATCTTCTCACCGGTTCGGCGTGTGTCGTTCTCGGTCGAGCCGGTTCGTGTTGAGCAGTCAACCAACTTCGACAAGCTCATCCTAGAGATCGAGACTGACGGGTCTATGACTCCTCGCGATGCGCTGGCCTCTTCTGGCGCTACGTTGCGTGCGCTAGTCGAACTCGTTGAGCAGATGTCGGACGAGCCAGAAGGTCTCACCCTGACCGAAGCTGTGACCACAATCTCTTCGTCCCCAGACCTTGAACTCACCATCGAGGAGTTGGACCTCTCTGAGCGTCCACGCAACTGCCTCAAGCGTGCGCAGGTGAACACGGTGGGCGAATTGCTTTCTCGTAGCGAAGATGATCTCCTTGCGATCACGAACTTCGGACAGAAATCACTAGACGAAATTATCGAGAAGCTCGACGAGCGGGGACTTTCCCTGTCCGGCCGAGACTGACTAAGAGGAAGATCTCATGCCAGGAACTCCAAAAAAGGGCCGCCGATTTGGCGGTAACGCAAAGCACCAGCGCCTGATGATGGCCAATCTTGTGTGCTCCCTAGTTGCGTCACCCACTGGCATTGTGACCACCGAGGCCAAGGCCAAGGCAGTGCGACCAATAGCCGAGAAGATGATCACCAAAGCGCGCAAGGGCGGGCTCCATAATCATCGTCAATTGCTGGCCTACTTGGGAGACCAAGAAATAGTGGCCAAGCTTGTTGATGAGGTCGGACCCCGCTATGCGGACCGTCCGGGTGGCTACACCCGAGTCCTCAAGTTGGGCACGCGCCATGGAGACAATGCTCCCATGGCCAAGCTCGAACTGGTCTGAGCTACTCACATCCACCGCCCGACCTGATTCGGGTTCGGCTTGATATTTCCTATGACGGCGGGGCCTTTAAGGGCTTTGCCGAAAATGTTGGTGTCACAACGGTGGCCGGGCTGCTGCGGGCCAAGCTTGAGAAGGTCTACAGCCAGCCCATCACGCTGACCTGTGCGGGACGTACCGATGCAGGAGTCCATGCCAGACAGCAGGTTGTTACTTTTGGTGTGCGTGGCAAAAAGGTTGAGCCGATTCGCCTGCGAAACTCGCTGAACGCTCTGCTCGCCCCTAGCGTGGTGACCTCAAAGGTCAGTATCGTCGAGACACAGTTCGATGCTCGCTACGCAGCAATGTGGAGGCAGTACCGGTATCTGGTGCTCAATAGCGAGATCCCGGATCCACTTCTAGCTCCTACCACCTGGTGGGTTGACAAACCGCTACACCTGGAGTCCATGCAAGAGGCCTGCGAGGCGCTGATCGGTCTGCATGATTTCACTTCGTTCTGTAAGCGCCCAAAGGACATCCCGAACGCAACGTTGGTTCGAAGGCTGCTGCAGGCCGAGTGGACCGTGGAGCCCGAGCTCAACGGCCGCCATGAGTTGTTGCGTTTCGAAGTAGCCGGCTCGGCGTTTTGTCATCAGATGGTGCGCAGCCTTGTCGGCACACTCGTTGATGTCGGAAGAGGAAGGTTTACTGCAACACAGGTTGGGCAGATTCTTGCAGCCAAAGACCGGTCGCTCAGTTCCAACGTGGCACCACCGCATGCGCTCAGTCTGTGGAACATTGGCTACCCCGGCGACGAGACTCCGGTCTGGTTGCCTCAAAGAACTACCTAAATCTAGGCCTTATCTGCTGCGCACTTGCCGAGGTGCAGAGCAGGCCACTACTGTAACCCCTCGGCCAAATACTTCGCCCTGAGAGATGGTTTCTCAGCCTAAAGAGTTCGATTTCAGAAAGAGTGAGCGCAGTGCGCACCTATTCCCCTAAAGCCTCAGAGATCACGCACGAGTGGTACATCGTCGATGCCGAAGGTCTGACCCTTGGCCGCATGGCAACCGAGGTTGCCCGTGTCTTGCGCGGCAAGCACAAGGCGACCTTCAGCCCACACATCGATACTGGTGATCACGTAATCATCATCAATGCATCCAAGGTGGCACTCACCCCCGGCAAGGCCGAGAAGAAGATGGTGTACCGCCACACTGGTTACCCCGGTGGTATTCGCTCCGACACCTACGCCACCTTGCTAGACAAGAAGCCAGAAGAAGCGGTTCGGCGAACCATCCGAGGGATGATCCCCAAGAACCGACTCGGTCGACAGATGATGACCAAGCTCAAGGTCTACCCAGGCCCAACCCACCCACATAGCGCCCAGAAGCCACAGGTGCTGAACATTCCCGACGCTCGCGCTCGTTCGTAACGGAGATCTGTACACATGCCACACCCACTCGTTCAGTCCACAGGCCGCCGCAAGCGTGCCGTTGCCAGAGTCCGGATTCGTCCAGGCGACGGAACTATCACCATCAACAAGCGTCCCCTTGAGGACTACTTCCCGAACCCCACGCACCGCATGGTGCTGTCTGAGCCGCTTCGTTTGACGAGCACTTCAGAGATGTACAACATCGACGCGACTTTGCACGGTGGCGGCGTGAGCGGGCAAGCAGGAGCTATCCGCTTGGGCATCTCACGCGGCTTGATCGCGTTGGACCCAGAACTGCGTGCCTCGCTGAAGAGCGCCGGATTCCTCTCTCGTGACTCGCGTGAGAAAGAGTCCAAGAAGTACGGCCTCAAGAAGGCCCGCAAGGCACCGCAATACTCGAAGCGCTGATCCGCGAAGCCAGATCGGGCTGGGCAGATGCATATCCGCTTTGGAACCGATGGTGTGCGCGGTGAGGCCAATTCGGCACTTACCGTAGAAACTGCTCTGGCCCTTGGCCGCGCTGCTGCGCGTGTGTTTCCAACTGCCAGCGTGGTGATTGGAAGAGACACGAGACTCTCTGGGCCTATGTTCGAACTCGCCGTGGCGGCGGGGGTGTGTGCAGAGGGAGCAGATGCGGTGTTGCTTGGTGTCGTGCCGACTCCAGCAGTGGCTGCAGTTTCGGCGAGCAAGCAGATCACCGGAGTCATGATCTCTGCCTCGCATAATCCGTTTTATGACAACGGAATAAAGCTGTTCGCCCCTGGTGGACGCAAGCTCAGCGATGCTGAACAAGGCCAGATAGAAGCTGCGCTAGAGGAACTGCTTGATTCGGTTCCGCATCCCGGCCCGGTTGGTGCGCAAGTTGGAAGCGTCATCCAAGCTGATGCTCAGGCAAGCGATGAGTACCTCGACTCTGTTGCTGCAGTCATTGAAGGCCGATCGCTCGCTGGGCTCAAGGTGGTGCTTGACTGCGCCAATGGCTCGAACTCCGTGCTGGGCCCGAAGCTGCTCGCACGCCTCGGCGCTGATCTGTGTGTTCTAGCCAACGACCCCGACGGTTTGAACATCAACCACGAGTGTGGTTCCACATCAGTTTCGGCATTGAGTGCACACGTTGTGGCCGAGGGCGCTGATCTAGGTATTGCCTTCGACGGTGATGCCGACCGACTGTTGGCAGTGGATCACACCGGACAAGTCGTTGACGGCGATCACATCATTGCGCTGTGCGCCATGGACCTGTCGGAGCGGGATCAGCTAGCGCAGAACACTGTTGTTGTCACCGTCATGTCGAACCTTGGGTTCTTGCAGGGCATGCAGCGTGCAGGCATCTCTGTTGTGCAGACCGCCGTTGGTGACCGCAATGTGCTGCAAGCTTTGGCCGAGGGTGAATATTCGCTCGGTGGCGAGCAGTCTGGTCACATTATTTTTGCGGATCACTCAACTACAGGAGATGG
This sequence comes from Actinomycetota bacterium, assembly GCA_009701845.1. Taxonomy (GTDB): domain Bacteria; phylum Actinomycetota; class Acidimicrobiia; order Acidimicrobiales; family Microtrichaceae; genus IMCC26207. The sequence continues at coordinate 783 of WLJI01000021.1, read as the reverse complement.
ACTCCTTGGCGCAGTGGTCCTGCTCGATCTGCTGCGCAGGTCAGGTCGCCCGCTAGCGGAGCTTGCTCAGGCGGCGATGACGCGCCTGCCACAGGTCCTGCTCAATGTGCCGGTCGCCCGGCCCATGCCAGAGGTGGCCACCCTGCTCTCGCATGAGCTGGCCCATGCAGAAGCTGAGCTCGGCGAGACGGGTCGAGTGTTATTGAGACCTTCTGGTACCGAGGCACTCGTCAGAGTCATGGTAGAGGCAGAGAACAGTTCGGATGCCCAGAGAATCGCAGAAGAGTTAGTGCAAGCAGTCGAGAAACTTGCTCGAGTGACCTGATCTTTCGAGCCAGATCGGAACGGATGTGACGGCTCTGGTCTGCTTTGGGAGTAGCGCTGTTAGCCTAAATGGCGTGATGCAGTGAGGTTTTGATCACGCGAAGCAGAGTAGAAACGGCCGTATTGAGCAGCGCGGTAGTGCGCAGCAGAGGGGTGACACAAGATGTGCGGCATCATTGCTGTAATTCGTCAGAAATCCACACGAGTGCCAGTGCCTGCTGCACCGCTCGCGCAAAATCTGGCGGACCTTCACGCGCAACTTGCGGCTCCTACTGCCGATCTCTGCGATCGCCTGCTTGACGCTGCGGATCAGCTTGAGCAGGTTGATCAGGTTCTGCGAGGAGTAGCTGGGCTGCGCAGTCTGCTGTTCGACCCAGACGCAACTGCTGCGATTGCGCGTCAAGCGGCAGTGCTGCAAGCCGATGCCGAGTCACTTGAGTTAGCACTGGATCAGCCTCT
>WLJI01000209.1 GCA_009701845.1 Actinomycetota bacterium | reverse complement strand
GGCCACGGTATCGGTCGGACCCGGTGAGTGCGTGGGAGCAAGTAAGTGCTCGTACTCAGCAGACTGTAAGTCAGAACAAGCCCGAGCCGATGCTGAGTCAGCTGACATTGTTGTGGTGAATGCTCATCTCTATGGGGCGCACATCCAAACGGGGGGAACGCTCTTGCCGCCTCACACACAGCTCGTAATTGACGAGGCGCACGAGTTTGAAGACTCAATCGTAGGTTCACTCAGCATTGAACTTACGGAGGGACGCCTACTCAACCTTGCACGGGTTCATGATCGCTGTGTTGCAGGTGATGACAAGGTGGCAGGCTCCCTGCGATCAGCGGGTGTCCTGCTTGAGGCATGCATGGAGGGACTCGCTGGTGTGGGCACCGTTCGACTCACCGAAGGCCTTGGATCAGATCTTACAGCTGCGGTTTCGACTGCATCAGTCGCTGCTGATCGCGCACTGAACAGCCTTCGGGCCGCAGCGCGCCACGCCGGGGAATCAACTGCCAAGCACCGAATTGAGCGCTCGGTACGCATTGCGGAGTCTCTCGTTGATGACACCCAATCTCTGCTCGGCAAATTAGGTAAAGGAACCGTGCTGTGGGTTGAACCCGCGCGCAATTATCGCCATGTCCTACGGCTGACTCGAATCGATGTCGCCGACACTCTGCGCACCCAGGCATGGGCAGAAAAGGACCTCACCGTTATCTGCTGCTCGGCGACGTTGGACTCCGGAACCGCTACTCGACTCGGTCTGCAGGCCGAGTACTTGTCCGTGCCGTCGCCATTCAATTTTCGAGATCAAGCAGTGCTGTTTGTTCCCAAGATTCACAAGCCAAATCATCCAGACTGGGCAGAAGAAGTAGCACAAGAAGTTGAACATGTTATTCGGGCGCTGTCGGGCCGAACGCTTGCACTGTTCACCTCAAACAGGATGCTGCGTGCCACCGTAGAGCTGTGTCGTGATCGACTCGAGGGCTTTACTTTGTTGGCACAAGGTGATGCTCCAAACCCCGTCCTGCAGGAACAGTTTCTTGCCGATGAGCATGCAAGTCTTTTTGCCACTGCCAGCTTTTGGACAGGAATTTCGAGTCCGGGTACAACATGTTCGGCAGTAATTCTCGACAAGATTCCGTTCCCCGTGCCTACGGATCCGATCGTTCAGGCTCGCTGCGAAGTCGTTGGGGATGCCGCCTTTATGGAAGTTTCCGTCCCAACAGCCGGCATGCAGCTAGCGCAGGGAGTTGGGCGGCTCATCCGGACTTCTACGGACAAAGGGGTGGTAGTGATTTGCGACCCGCGTTTGGCCGAGGCGCAATATCGAAACCGGATACTTGATCTTCTGCCTCCTATGAGGCGAGTCAGAAACCGTGAGTTTCTTGATCAGTTCATTCGTGATCTACAGCTTGACTAGCTGTGCGGACCAACCAGTCGCGTGGGTCTAGGTGAGCTAGGCGCTGTTTGTATTTGACGGTGTAATCCGGCCAGTTGTTGGTCACCCGGCCACTGGAATTCTTGTACCAACTACTGCAGTCTTCAGCCCACACCGTCTGCGCAGTAGCACGCGATATCTCAGAATCGAAGGTGTCCATTGCCGTATCTTGTACCTCGATCGAGGAGATACCCCGCAGAACGAACTCATCGATGATCTGGCGAATGTATCCAACTTGCTGCTCAATCATGAACAGAATTGAGTTGTGGCCAAGATTTGTGTTCGGGCCGTAGAGGATAAAGAAATTCGGAAATCCACCTACAGCTACTCCTAGGAATGCACGAGCGCCATCTCTCCAGACCTCACTTAGCTCCTGGCCATCACGTCCTGTAATCCGAAGGGGAGCCAGAAACTCGGTTGCCTGAAAGCCAGTGCCGAAGATGATGGTGTCTAGGTCGATCTTCTCGCCGGAATCGGTTTGGATACCGGTCTGAGTAATTCGAGAGACTCCCTCGGTAATCACGCGAGTATTTGGTCTCAACAAAGTTGGGTACCAGTCGTTTGCAATCAGGATTCGCCGGCAACCAGGGGTGTAATCGGGTACGAGCGCTTCAAGGGGGAGCTTCGGAGAGGCGAGCGATGAAATCTGCTCGCCAAACTTCTTCTGCAAGAGGCGACCCAGCCGACTGCCCTTCTTCATCAAACGAAAGCGGAACTCAAAGCGCCAGTAGATCGAACTCCGATAGGCCTCACGCACACCAGGAACATGGCGAAGCACCCATTGCTCCCAACCTTTGAAAGCGCGATCAGGTTTGGGTGCAACGTAATTGACGCTGCGTTGGAACAACGTGAGGTCTGCCACTTGGGGTGCCACCTGCGGAACAAACTGAATGGCGCTAGCTCCGATGCCAATCACGCCAACTCGTTCGCCAGTCAGATCGTGATCGTGTTCCCATCGAGCAGAATGAAACGTGGTGCCCTCAAAGGTCTCGAGTCCCTCAATGTTTGGGATGCTTGGGCGATTGAGCTGCCCAAGCCCACTCACCACAATCTCTGCCTCGACTGGTTCAGTAGGTGTCCTTTGAGGCTCCGACTCCCCCACATCCTCACCGTCCTCCTCACGGAGATCCTCACCAACATCCTCACCGACATCAATTGCATCCGCAGGACGAAGCAACTCAAGACGCCAGAGGCTCAGTGCCTCATCCCACGTTGCAGAGGTCACCTCGGTATTGAACTCAATATGTGGAGCGAGGTTGTGGTCTGTAACTAGTGACTCAAAATAACTCAGGATCTCGGGCTGCTCAGGAAACTTTCGTGTCCAGTTAACTTTTGGAGCAAAGGAAAAGCTGTAGAGGTGAGAGGGAACATCGCATGCAGCGCCGGGGTAGGTATTTGCCCGCCAGGTGCCCCCTACCCCTTTGGCCTTCTCGTAGATGGTGAACGAAGTAATTCCCTGCTCAAGCAGTTGAAGAGCCATACAAATTCCAGCGGCGCCAGCTCCCAGAATCGCTATACGCGGAGTATTGGCTCCCTCCGAAATAAGACGACGCACTCCAGCATCTTTAGCTCGGCCCGCCCTAGTGGAGCTTTCTGCATGGGAAGTCGGGAACAAGAGATCATGCAGATTTGAACGGAAGTCGAGAGCCATGGACTGTTTAGGCTATGTCGGACAGCGCAGCTCTGCCTATATCATTTGAGTACCTTTGAGCGGCACAGCTGTGAGAGGCACGGAGTTTCAAGGTTTCGACTAGAAATTGAGTGAGAGCGTATGAGCGCAATTGAGTTGACTGAATCACTGTTTGAAAAAACGGTGACTTCGGATGGAACAGTTCTGGTTGATTTTTGGGCATCTTGGTGTGGGCCCTGCCGAGCTTTTGCCCCGGTCTTTGAAGCCGCCTCGGAGAAGTATCCCGAGATCACGTTTGCCAAGGTTGATACTGAGGCCGAGCAGCAACTCGCTGGGGGTCTCGGTATTCAGTCCATTCCAACGTTGATGATTTTTCGTGAT
>WLJI01000208.1 GCA_009701845.1 Actinomycetota bacterium | reverse complement strand
GCGGTGAATCGGTGTTGAACGACTTGTATTGCAACCTGTCGCCCATTTGGATCACGACGTCTACGAGCGCCTGACCCGGGGACCAGTGATCGGCGATGCAGACGTAGTTACCGAAGTTGGGGTGAAACACTGGGTTTGGAGTGGTGCAATAGGGCTTGTCTCGTGGGTACTCCGGAGGCAAGTACATATCGATCATGTGTTGGTTCCGAATGACCACGTTGTTGGTAGTGGGGTCGAGCCATAAGCCGGGCACGTTGTAGACCATCCGGTAACGCTCGGGGGGCGAGGAGCCAACAGCTTCCACGCGAATGTTCGGATGGCCGGTAAACGCGGCCATCAACTGCTGTGAGTCCGACTGCAGACGCCGGTTCCTCGGCGACATCGGCGGAGCTGCAGCCGACACGGAAAACCCTGCGACTGGGGCTGAATCAAAACTAGATGCGTCATTCATAACAGGTGCTCTTTGACATGTAGTAGGCGGTTGCATAGGGGGAACGAGTGTCGTAGACGACGCTTGTGTCGAGGGTTTCGAACACGAGTTCGCAGCCCTTCTCAATGCCGGCGGCAAACCCTTCTGTATTGCCATCGGACTTGCCTTCGTCGTAACCATCTGACTTGCCAGAGTCATAGCCCTCGGACTGCGCAGTGTCGGTGGCTTCAAGGACCTCATCCTCGGAGTACACATGCCCTGTGATTGGCTCCCACCAGTTCTTCATCGTTCCGAAGACAGCGAGTATCGGCAGTCCGATCAACAACAGCACAACTAGAACTGTGCGAAAGGCACGCTTGGGCTTGGCTGGCGCAGAAAACTCGTGCTGCACTGAGTCCGCAGTTGCGCCGAACTCGATTCCGGGAGCGATCGGCGCATCGGTTCTGGGGGAGCCCCAAGCTCCTGCATTTCCGGTAGGAGAAGGAATCTGGGCAGCTCCCACGCCAGCGAGCGCCGTAGCCGCAACACGACTCGCAGCCTGCGACTGATGACAACCAGGCACTGAGCAAGCGCCGGACTCAGCCCAACAATCATTATGGTGAACTGCGTGGCAGCTGTCGCAGGTAGCGGAGCTTCCATCCACAGGCGACTGGCAGTACGGGCAGATTGGCGCAGGCATGACAGTTACCGCAACCGCAGCTGGTTCGGAGGGTTCTGGCGAAGTTGGATGGTACTCGTTCTGCGCTATCGGGGCTTCCTGCTCAGCTAGCTCCAGGGTCTGTAAATTGATGAGTTGATCATCGCTCTGCTGAGGAAGAACGTCGGGCGGTATAAAAACTGGAGGGCCGGCAGGGGCCGCTGAAGTAACTGCCGGCGGCTCCTTCTCAGCGAGCGAGAGGACAAGCGCTTCGAGCAGTGAGTCCAGAAATGAGGGAGACAGTCGCGCCCGAACGATGCTCGTGTCCACGAGCACAATCTCTAAAGGTAAATAACCGTCTATCGCCGCGCCCGCCTCGAAAAGACCTGTCACCTGAACAAGCGGAATGAAGTCTGCAACTAAACCAGACTCAACTTGGATGCCGGATGTAGAGAGTTCAAACTTTGTTGGCAACCATTCCGAAGAACTTTCATCGAGCAGATAGCCCACGCAAAGACTGATCGGGACCGAATGCGCGGTTGGGTCCTCTCGCGATGAAGCAGGAGCATCTATTGATTGCGAGGTAACGCCAAAAACTCCGATATCCCTCCCCTTCCTCCGAGAGGGACCTTAGGTGACTCTCAGGGAGAGTTCAACCGAGTATTGAATGCAACTCAGGTCGGCGGCAGGCGGTGCTATCAGCGCAAACTATGCGCCCTTGGTAGGCCCAGCAACGGAGGCTTCCCCCTACGAACAGTGCTCAGGCAGGAGCCGGCGACCAAAACTGCTAGCTGTCTCGCTTAAGTCGGGTTTGCAGTTACTCGACTCTTGCGATCAAAGACCGCCACCTCAGATGCGAATAACCCTTCACTCGCCGGTCTTGACTTGCCTAGCGGTACTCTAGGTAGGTGGGGCCACCTGTAGCGGGCGAGTTGGAAGATGCCGCAGACCCGGCTCTGGCTCACTCTGCTACTGCGAACGATCTTGGTCTCGGGCCATTGGACGGGTACCGGCCCGATGTTCAGGCGCTACGAGGCCTCGCTGTGGTCGCAGTAGTGCTCTATCACGCCAATGTCGTGTTTCCGGGCGGGTTTGTTGGAGTCGATGTTTTTTTCGTGATTTCTGGATTTGTTATTGGACGGGTGCTGCTGAAACGGTTCGCAGCTGACAGCACCGCCAGTAACAACGCCAGCGGTGGCCGCTTCTCTTGGTTCTACGTCCGGCGAGCGCGAAGACTTCTGCCCGCGCTGGGTTTGATGCTCGTTGTAGTCATCCTGCTCGCCCCGCTACTCGCCCCGCTCGGCGGACTTCCTGCGACGTCCCCAACTGGCATTGCGGCGGCGCTCTTTAGCGCCAACGCATACCTGTTTTGGGGAACCGGAGTCGGGTACTTCGATCCCGCAGCCGTACTCAACCCGCTCCTGCACACTTGGTCACTCTCGGTGGAAGAACAGTTCTATCTGTTCCTGCCCATCCTGCTGTATCTGTCGTGGCAGGTCGGCAAGCGACGCGACCGACCGGTGCAATCCCTGAGGGTCTTTGTGGTCAGCCTGATCGCCGGTTCCTTCGCCCTCTGCATCCTGCTGAGCTACTCCGGCGCAATCAGCACCCAAACGGGAATTCGCTTCGCATTCTTTTCGCCATTCACACGAGCCTGGGAATTTGCAGCGGGGATCCTCATCGTGGCGTTACCCGTTCGCCTACTAGCTCCGGCGAAGCTACGGAGGCTTGCCATAGGCGTAGGCCTCGTGCTCATAGTCCTTCCGATGTTGCTGCTCATCGGATCAAGTCAGATCCACAGCACAGCGGGTCTTTTTTCAGTGATCGGCACCATGCTCGTGATCTACGGCGGCACCGCGCCGCGCCAGTCGGATACCCAATCCGGAAAGGCCACGGCAGCGCTCGCGCCCGCCATCTGGCTCGGTGACCTGTCCTACAGCTGGTACTTGTGGCACTGGCCGCTGATTGTTTTCGCCGCGGCCTTCTGGCCAAACTCCGGCTCGCTGCCGCTGCTAGCTGCGGTCGGCGTGGCTCTTTTGCTGGCGTGGCTGTCGTACAACCTCATTGAGAAGCGATTCAGCTCTGCTCGCCCGAGTTCCCTGAGACCCACCATCATCTTGGCGGCTTGTTGTATTGCTGCTCCCCTTATCGCAGCAGTGCTCGCCTCTGCGTTGCAACCGATGATTCCCGACACACCAGAGCGGCTTGCGCAACAGCGGCACGTTGCAGAGCGAGTGGGCTGCGATAGCGGAATACCCATTGGCCAGCGAACGAAACCCTCCTGCACATGGGGGAATAGAGCTGGCAGTGCTCCGACCATTGCTCTCATCGGAGACTCAAACGCTGGGCAATTCAGTGAGGCGCTGATTGGAGCGGCGGAGACGAACGGTATGGGTTTGAAGATTGGCATCCATAGCGGATGCCCCGCAGTGGATCTGCTTGTCGTGACCGCCAATGAAGATAAGGCTGCGGC
>WLJI01000207.1 GCA_009701845.1 Actinomycetota bacterium | reverse complement strand
GCCCACGGAGTTCGGCCGCAAGCGTCACCGCTGGACATCTCAAGAGGTTGCGCACACCTTGGGAATACCGGGCAAGTGGCCACTGAGCCGAGGGCCGAGTCCACAGCAGGGCATGCTCGCAGAAGTAACCGCTGCGCTGGAGTCGGTAGCTCCGCTCAACCGGCCCGATTCGTGGTCCTCGCCTGCGACTGCTCCTCCAGCTGCTCCTGCGCTTGAGATGGAAGAGCTCGCTGGCCGGGTTGCTAGCGGTGTGTCAACCGACGGGAAGAGGTGGACAGCTCGCACACGGGTTCTGCGTCGAGCCGACCTGACAGTGGAGCAAGCGAGTAAGGGCGATCAGCTGCTTTTGGTGTATTCCCTGAGCGTTGATGCTGGACCGGAGCGTTACATCACAGCATTTCCTGTGAGTGCTGAGTGGCTCGCAGAGCTTAAGGACTCGGATGAAAAACCCCATCTGAAGTACAACGCTTCTTTAGGCGCCTAGCTCGCTCCGAGCTGCTCAACGGTGTCCACGGTTTGCTTGCGGTGCTGGGCAACGGCAGCAGGGTGAGGTCGAAAGTTGACCCACAACACTGGCCCGATTTCTCGGCGACGAGTCCAGTGGCAAGGATTCGATCCTTCTTGAGTCTCGACTAGAACTCGGCAGTTAGAATCCCGTCATGGCTCTCCTTGTGTTTGGTCCCCCAGAAGCCCGAAGGTCGTTCGTAGCAGTCATGCGTCTAGTCGCAACCGCACTGGGAACCCGGCCCTTTGAAGGTAACGAGGCGGAGCTCGTCTCTATGTTTGCCGCACTTGAAGGCTGCGCAGGCTGTCACGGCTTGGACGAGTCCTTTGACTTCTCCGACCTGCTCGCTGACGAAGACCCTTGGGAAGATTCAGAAGAAGCAATAGCAATGATTCTGAGTGGCCTACCTAGCGAAGCGGATCGCCAAGAAGCAGTTCACGCCGGGATGCTCGTCGGATTGTTCGCTGATGAACCCGACCCCGAAGCAGCGAAGGCTGCTCGGTGGGTTGCCAAACGCCTCGGCGTGGACGACACCGAGGCCGCTGGCATCGAGCAGATCGCGAGTGAAGGCTCGGCATCGGCGAAAGCTGACCTCTTCCGACGGTTCCTGTCCGAGCGCATTGCGGTGGACGGAGATGTGATCTCGGCTCGGATGGATCGTCATGACTTGGCGTCCTTGACACGTCCAGAGACCATAGTTGAGTACCACCGCCTGCTCGCTGAAGCACCCGAGGGTTCGCTCGGGGCAGTCATGCGTGATTTTTACCAGGACGCCAGCTTCGATATACCCGGAATGCCTGGGGTTCCCTTGCCGGTTGAATTTCTCGGCTCACACGATGTTCATCACGTGCTCGCCGGCTACAACACCTCTGCGCAAGGCGAGGTGTACACCGCAGTGTTCAATGCGGGCAACGCATCCGCGGGAATCGGGTGGCTGTCGGTTGTGTTGCTGCAATGGCATCAGGGGGTCAAGCTCGGAGTCTTCCCCGAAGGCCACTCTCACCTTGATCCAGAGATCATGGCTACCGCGGCGCACCGGGGTTCGCAGACCACCACAGATCTCTACTCCGCATCTTGGGATTGGATGGCCCTGCTCAATGAGCCGTTTGACCAAGTCTGCAGTTCGCTTGGGATTCCCGAAGGCAGCCTGGTCAGGCCCGGCGACTTTTGGGGACCACCACCCGAGGGCTCTTAGCTTGAGGCGTTCGCAAGTCGTAGAGCGCCGGTTCTTGCGGATCACGGGTTCCCACCCGTGCTGGGATTCGCGCCGAGAGGCCCAGAGTTCGCTCCTGACTGCTCGGGCAGGTAGAAAGTTGCGACCTATGAGGAGATTCGATGACTACTGAACGACTTGACGAAACAGTTGCGCTCATAACCGGCGCTAGCAGCGGGATCGGTGAAGCCACTGCACTGCGGCTATCTGCAGAAGGAGCGACGGTTGTACTAGCCGCTCGCCGCATAGACCGACTCAAGGCTCTTGCGGAAAGGATTGAGTCCTCGGGCGGGCGAGCTCTCTCAATCGAATGCGATGTGGCGGATCGAGAACAAGCCGGAGATGCCGTTGCTCAAACGGTGCAGCAATTCGGTCGACTCGACACCTTGGTCAATAACGCTGGGGTCATGCTGCTGGGACCCATCGAGAACGCCAACCCAGAGGACTGGGAACGCATGATCGGAGTCAACGTTGATGGACTGTTGGCATGCAGCCTTGCTGCGCTGCCACACCTGCTCAAATCGGCACAGGAATCCAAGCGACAAGTTGCCGACATAGTGAATCTGAGCTCCACGGCTGGCAGAATCCCTCGTGTTGGTTCCGGCGTGTACAACCTGGTGAAACACGGTATTGGAGCATTCAGCGAGTCGCTCCGCCAAGAAGTCACGAGTCGCTATGTGCGAGTGACGTTGATTGAGCCAGGTGTGGTCGACACCGAACTCAAGACGCACCTGAGCCCAGCTGCTCAAGAGGCGCTGAAGCAACGCTTTGCCGGCATCGAACCCTTGCGAGCCGAAGATATTGCCGACACGATTTCCTATGTGGTGACCCGCAATCGGCGAATTGCAATCAACGAGGTACTCATGCGTCCCACCCCGCAGGATTTCTGATCTCGTCGCTACTGGCAGACTGAAAGGGTGACCCCCACCATCTCGTTGCCGCTTTCCATCCTTGACCTTGCGATTATTGGCAGGGGCGAGTCCGCTCGCGAAGCCTTTGAGGGCAGTGTCGCGCTTGCTCAGCGAGCCGAAGCTTGTGGGTACGCAAGAGTTTGGTATGCCGAGCATCACAACATGTCGGTGATTGGTTCCTCGGCACCAAGCGTTCTGATTGCTCATGTTGCAACGCAGACAACTCACATCCGCCTTGGCTCTGGTGGCGTGATGCTTCCGAATCACTCACCGCTGAGTATCGCCGAGCAGTTCGGCACGCTCGCAACGCTGCATCCAGGACGGATCGACCTTGGTCTTGGCCGAGCACCGGGCAGCGACCAGGCCGCGGCGCGTGCCATGCGCGCCGATGCCCGAGCATCCGAACGGTTCCCACAAGATGTTCTGGAGTTGCAGGGATTCCTGAGCGAGCACAGCATTGTTGAAGGGGTTGCGGCAACACCGGGCCAAGGAACGAATGTGCCGCTCTATATTCTGGGCTCTTCGTTGTTTGGTGCTCGCCTCGCCGCGGCGCTCGGGCTTCCCTTTGCGTTTGCCTCGCACTTTGCGCCCGAGGCACTCCTTCAAGCTGTTGCTATTTACCGAGACGAGTTTCAGCCCTCAGATCAGCTCGCCACCCCCTATGTGATCGCTGCAGTCAATGTGGTTGTTGCCGACACAGAATCTGCTGCAGCAGCTCAGCTCTTGCAGGCGACAAGACTTCGAGTTGCTCGCTTTCTTGTGCCAGACCTAGAGCTCAGCGACGAGGATGCCGACGCTCTGATTGCATCACCGCAGGGCCGGCAGATCACATCCATGATGCGCTACACAGCAAGTGGGTCACCCCAGCAGGTGGGGGAGTATCTCCACGATTTTGCCAAGCATGCTCATGCAGATGAGTTAATCGTTGCTCACGCCGCTCCTGAAATCGAAACTCGCCTGAGGTCAGTCG
>WLJI01000206.1 GCA_009701845.1 Actinomycetota bacterium | reverse complement strand
TGACCTCTGCAATTGAAGAACTCACTCGTCCGGTTGATGCCATCAAGCATCAGGCCAAGACAGTGACCGTGGGTATTAGTCGCAGTGATGAGTCATTGCTGCATGTTCCGCTTGTGGCAGCACTCCTTGCGTCAGGCTCGCCACGCGATCGATTGACGTATTCAACCTTGCGTGCGCTTGGTGAACTCAACCCTGCGGTGACCGAGGTAACGGGCTACACCAGATACCGCGTTGAACACGGAGAAGACCTTGAGAACGCGACCTTGGTCATTATCGATCGCGGTGGTGTGTCAGTTGGCCTTGGGTCGAGAGTTGATCGTGACCCGCGGTTGCGAGGAACCAAAGCGCTGGTGGCTCGCGAACAAGAACTCATGGTGGCTAAAGGCCGCAGCGACGGCCGGTTAGTGGTGATCTTGCCCGAAACCAAAGATGGCGTTACTACGGGCCTTCAGTTGTTGCACGTGAACGTGGCCGATCACCTTCCAGCGGCTACTGCCCGCGCAGTCCTTCAGGGGTATCGGCGCAGGTACCAAGCGCTGAGAGATGCAGTGACCGAAACTGAGGATGTATTCCGTGAAGACCTGTTGGCCGAGCAATCAATGGCTGACTTGCTGACCGTGTCGATACTGAGTTTGGCTGACCGCTGGCGGTCGTGAGGTCTGCAGTCGATGGGCTTGAGTCAGATCGCCTCGGAGGTTCTGTGCTTGGCGTGGGGATTGATCTTGTAGAGATCGAACGCCTGCGTGCTGCACTAGCTCGTCAACCATCGCTTCGGCACCGGCTCTTTACTGACCACGAGTTGGAACTCGCTCAGAGCGATCCTGCTGTGCAGCTGGCAATGTTCTTTGCCGCCAAGGAGTCGGTCATGAAAGTACTTGGACGCGGGATGAGCTCCATGGACTTCACAGAGATAGAGCTACAGAGCACACAATCATCTGAACAGATGCTGCAACTCAGTGGGCGCGCAGCAGTACGAGCCGCTCAAGTTGGAGTTGAGTCATGGCAACTCACGATGACTCACACAACAGAGATGGCGCAGGCTCTCGTGCTTGGCTTGGCTCACCCACGCACCGAGATCTGATCAAGGCTCTGCTCTACAGGGTGGCCTTATCTGCTGGATGCTCTGCTCCGCCGGCCGAGCATCGACTAGGTCACGGTGCAAGACTGTTCAGGTGATCCCAATTCTTACCCCTGCACAGATGGCTGCGGTAGACGCTGCTGCTCCAGAGCCATTCGACGTGTTGGTTCACCGAGCTGCGTTCGCAGTCACTCGGGCAGCGCTCAAGCTGCTCGGGGGCACCTACGGGCGTCGCGTGGTCGTGATCGCCGGCCCCGGCAACAACGGCCAAGACGGTCGACTAGCCGCACAGATGTTGCGGCGTTGGGGTGTGAGGGTCGCGGTACTAGAACAAGCAGCCAATCTGGCAGAACTCCCCATCTGCGACCTAGTCATCGACGCCGGGTATGGCACTGGATTTCGGGGGACTCATCAAGCGTTTCACACCTCACAGCCTGTACTGGCAGTTGACATTTGTTCTGGGCTGGATGGTCTGACTGGTCAGGTGATGGGGTCGGTTGCAGCTGCAGTGCAGACGGTTACCTTTGCTGCGCTCAAGCCCGGATTGCTCTTTGGTCAAGGCCCCCAACTGAGCGGGCAAGTGATGCTTGCAGATATTGGCCTTGATGTGAGCGACGCCACAACGCATCTTGTGACTGACACTGACATGCTCGCTTGGGTTCAATCACGGGACCCGCGTGCGCATAAGTGGAATCACGCAGTGTGGCTCATTGCAGGTTCGCCGGGAATGTCGGGTGCTGCGGAGCTTGCCGCAACTGCCGCCCTGCGCGGAGGAGCGGGCTACCTGCGTTTGTCTACCCCCGGGGCAACTTCTGGTACCAACCCGATCGAAGCCGTTGGCTACCCGCTCAGCACTGGCGCATGGGCTAGCGAAGTGAGCCTTCACGCAGATCGTTTCAAAGTTGTTGCAGTTGGGCCAGGACTCGGAAGGTCAGAGTCGACACGAGCGCAGGTCAGAGAGCTTGTAGCCACGTTGAACTTGCCGTTGTTGCTCGACGGCGATGCACTCTGGGCGCTTGGATCAGAGGCCGGCGAGTTGCTGAGCACGCGAGGCGCGCCAACAATTATCACTCCGCACGATGGCGAGTTTGAACAACTCATTGGTCATCCACCGGGCGCAGATCGTATTGAGGCAGCTTGCAAGCTCGCTTCGCTCACTCAGGCAGTCGTGCTGCTCAAAGGGCCGACCACTGTGGTGGCAGATGCCCGTGCTCGTTGCCTCGTGGTGCGATCGGGTGACGAGCGACTAGCTACCGCCGGAACTGGTGATGTTCTGACAGGCCTTGTAGCTGCGCACATCGCCTTGGGTGCCGATCCGTTGCGTGCAGCGGCCTCTGCTGCACAGCTTCACGGCAGGGCGGGACTGCTCGGAGCACAACGCGGCCTGCTCGCCTCGGACCTTCCCGGCCTGCTGACCCAGGCATGGCAGCAGAGCGCTGAAGCGCATGCACCGAGGCAAACGGGTCTGACCTTGTGCACATAGAGGGCGTACTGTGGTGATGTGCCACGCCACGCAGCCATAGAGGTTGACCTCAGCGCAATTACTGCAAATACTCAGGCAATTCTTGAGGCTTCTTCGGGGGCAGAAGTTTGTGCTGTCGTCAAAGCCGATGGGTATGGTCACGGAGCAGTACAGGTGGCAACAGCAGCGCTAGCTGGCGGAGCCACTTGGCTTGCGGTGGCCCTCGTTGAAGAAGGATCAGTACTTCGACAGGCAGGGATACAGGCCCCGATTCTGCTTCTGTCTGAGCCGCCCGCTGATGCCATGAAAGATGCTCTGGCCGTGGGGTTGACTCCAACGTTGTACACACCCGAGGGAGTAGCTGCCGCTCGGCAAGCCGTGAGCGACGCAACAACTCGACCTAGCGCGTGGTCGGTTCATCTCAAGGTAGATACCGGCATGCATCGGGTAGGCGCGCACCCATCGGATGCGATTGAGTTAGCCCGCTCCATTCATGCGTCGAGCGAATTGCAGATTGGTGGAACCTTTACTCACTTTGCTGTGGCTGATGATCTAGAGCGTTCCGAGACTGCTGCGCAGCTTGAGTTATTTGAACTGTTCCTTGAACAGCTCAACGCCGAGCAGATCGACTGTGGTCTGGTTCATGCAGCCAATTCTGCTGGCGTACTCGGCCACCTTCGGGCGCATCGCGACTTGGTACGCTCAGGAATCGCAATCTACGGCTTGGCGCCGTCTGTGCAGCTTGACTCGGTTGCAAAACTGCGACCTGCCCTGCGGCTGCAGGCCGAAGTCTCAATGGTCAAAGCAGTTGAGGCGAACCGTGGGGTGAGCTACGGGCTGCAGCATGTCTTTAGCGAGGACGCAGTTATTGCAATCGTTCCATTGGGTTATGCAGATGGTGTTGACCGCAGGCTGGGACTTGTGGGTGCGCAGGTTTTGATTGGTGGTGTTCGCCGTCCGATGCGCGGAGTAGTCACCATGGATCAGCTCATCGTGGAAGTAACTCACGGACCCAAGGTGCGAGTAGGTGATGAGGTTGTGCTGATTGGAACCCAAGGAGAC
>WLJI01000205.1 GCA_009701845.1 Actinomycetota bacterium | reverse complement strand
TGCAGTAGTCGTGCAATAGGAAATAGACGCTCTGTAGTTTATGTTCGGTGGGGATGCCCACCGAGCCTGATGATCTGCAGACAAGATCTATCCGACCGCTAAAAATCGCTATCTGAGGCCCGGCGGACCTATCTCGCTTTGATCATATGATCGAAGGAAACCGCCCGGCGACGCCGGGTTATGCGGCTCCTATCATCTCTCAACTAGCTCTTGCGCTGCATGGCCGGGGCCATGATGTCTCGGTCGTGACGTTAAGCCCCCACGCCGTTGATGCCGGCACGTTCAGCGGCGATCGATTCAACCTTTTGGTGGCCACAATGCGGCCTCGCTTGCGATGGGTTGACGCGTTTCGTGCCGAGCGGCGAGCGATCACCAATCTGCTCAGTCAAACCCAGGCCGAGGTGGTTCATGCGCAGTGGTCCTATGAGTTTGCGTTGGGCGCTCTCGCTAGCGGCCTTCCCACCGTTACTACTCTGCGGGACTGGGGGCCGGCAGTTTTCCGTTTTCACCGAGATCACTACCGACTCGTTCGCCTTGCCATGCAGATGCGAGTACTCAGGGTGGCACCCCATCTAACGGCGAACTCTCTCTTCCTGGCCGAGACCGCTCAGCCTTGGGCCCGAACACCCATTGCCGTGGTTCCCAACGGGCTTGATTTCCCAGAGTGCATGCCAGAACGGGCCGATCAAAGCGAGGTAGTGATCGGTTCACTCTCCAACGGTTTCGACCGGCTGAAGAACACCTCGACCCTGATTGAATCCTTTGCTCTGATTCGCCAGAAACACCCATCCGCCACGCTCCGTCTAGCAGGTATAGGCCATGGTCTGGGTGGCGAAGCCGAGCGCTGGGCAAGCGAGCAGGGTCTGTGTGAGGGCGTGGAATTTCTGGGCTACATCAGCAGCTCAGAAGTACCTAAGTTTCTGGCTGGACTCACCGTATTGGCTCATCCTTCGCGATCAGAGTCGATGAGTATGAGCCTGGTTGAGGCCGTTCGAACTGGTGTTGCCGTAGTTGCCGGAGAGAACAGTGGCGGCGTTCCTTGGGTACTCGATGAAGGGGCAGCAGGGGTCTTGGTCGACATCAACTCTGCAGAAGCACTAGCAGATGGGATCTTGAGCCTGCTCGACAACGATGCCGATCGGACCGAGCTTGAACTGCGGGCGTTCGCAAACCTGTCGGGTCGGTTCGGAATCGATCATGTCGTTGACTTGTACGAACAGCAGTACCTAGCAGCACTGCGTGATCAAGCTTTACCCTGAGCTAACGGTTCAGGATTTTGGTGGAACGGTTCCAATAACTTTTGCCGGCGTTCCCGCAGCAATGCTGTTTGGGGGAATGGTTCCGAGCACAACGCTGGCTGCTCCGATGACCGACCCAGCGCCGATGTTTGCGCCCTTCATCACCATGGAGCGGGCCCCAATAAAGACATCGTCACCGATTACTACTGCGTTGTTCGGCGTGCCCTCTGGGAACCCGGCGTAACGGCGCTGCTCTGGAGCGAGCGAGTGCCCATCAGAGTCCGTGACAATCACATCTGATCCAAGCATGACCCGATCGCCGATGGATACTGAAGTAACAGCGCAGATTGTTGACCCGCTCAGGCCCACGTCGTTTCCGATGGTGAGTCGGGCCTGCGGGCCTGCTCGCAGAATCACGCAATGGCTAATTCCCATTGCGGTGGCCGCGGGGCGGGACACCAAGGTCAACCGATCACCCAGAATCACCTCTGAGCCAGGTTTGCGGGTAATGATCGGAACCCCGAACACCTTCCAACCTTCGCCCACGGTAATCCCGGTGAGTCGAAACCTTCGACGTGTGCGCAGGCGGTCAACCTCGCCGCGGAGACGGTCGAACACCTTCTCGCTGAGTGGCCGACCCACAAAGATCGGATTGTCGTTCAGTCCCACGTACCTATGGTGACACATCAGGCAAAGCCCCGTTCTTTGTAGCCACCACTCACCCAGCCACCCACCCGCAAAGCAACCCAGCCACCCGCTCGTTTCGTTCTGCGTCAGTCCTGCAGAGGGGGTCTGACGCAAGCCGAAAGGGGAACTTCGGAGTCACTCCTGACAAACTGAGGAGCGTGCCACACCGCCATCACCACGCATCGGAGAATGTCTCGGCGAGCGTCTCGGCGCGGACTTGGTGGATTGCCTCGCTGTTCTCACTGGGTTCGCTGTGCTTTGCGCTCGGCCCCCTGCCGCCCGTGGCTGTCTGGCTCGGCGATCGCAACGACTCCCTCGTCTTCGTCTTCGGTGCAATCTGCTTTACCAGCGCTGCATCACTGTCGTTTCTTCAAGTTGTGGGTGAGGGACAAGGCAGCGCTGTTGCAGGCAGCGGTCCAGCCGTTCGGCGCTGGTGGCAACCGGAATCCTCTGACTGGTGGGCGGACGGCATTCAGCTGATCGGCACCCTTGCGTTCAACGTGACCACTGTGATGGCGATGGCAGTGGGTTGGTCGGCTCGGCAAGAAAACGTCAGGGTGTGGGCACCCGACATGATCGGGTCTGTCTGCTTCTTACTCTCGAGCGCCGTAGCACTGTCTGCAGCGGCCGCCGCTGGGCGTCAGTTCCGCGCTACCGATACTGCTTGGTGGATTGCGGTGCTCAACCTTGCCGGGTCTGCGGCCTTTGGCGTTGCAGCCGTCGCAGCGCTAGTCCTTCCAGCATCCGGCGGCCTTGCTGCACCACGGATGGACAATCTTGGAACCTCCATCGGCGGCTTTTTCTTCCTAGTGGCCTCGCTGCTGCTGGTTACTGAGGCGAAGGAAGCCGGCACCTGATAACCGGCGCTACCCACTGTCGTTTCGTTATGCGCCTGACCCCTAGAGGGTGTCAGGCGCAAGACAAAGCGAGGAAATTTGGATTGTCAGCCGCCGTTGGCGAGCGGCTGATAGCTGCGGCAGGGCTGCCCAAATGATGGGCATGACCCGATCGGGCTCGGTGGCTCAACGCCTGTAGCTAGTGGCAAAGAAATCGAGGAAGGTGTTGCACTGCCAAAGAACAATGAGTTGGTCGGAGCCACCCCGTCGTCCACTGAGTTGTAACGCCACACTCGGCGATCTCCACCAACGGGTGCAACCACAATGCGGATCCGACTGCCTGTTCGGAACGCGTGCACGACTGGCAGCACCTGCACTCGCACCCGATTGGCACCGGGCTGCAGCGGCGAGGAAGAGGTGAAGTCGATGTTGGGCTTCAGCGGGTTCGTTTCCGTTACCTCGCGGAACGATGCGCGTTGCACCCCGTTGGTCACGAATTGCTCCGAACCATCAGGACGCACCTCGGTCACCGTTACCTGCACATCAGTGGTCGTTGCTGTAGAGGACAACCACAGATCAGCACCGATCGGGCCGGCCACGACGGCATCGGCGGCCATCGGTGGTGACACAAATCCAAGGCCGTTGTTCGCGGGAACCTGAGTCCATCCAGAACTACTCGATGCCGGTCGACGCGACGGATCAGAGACATACGCTGCAGACCCATCGGCCGCTGCTGCGGGCAGTGTCGGTGCTAGCGCCCCATCAGCAGTGAGGTACCACGTGCTTGTGGTGGCTCCGGCGGGCGGGAACGAAGATGAGGTGAATTTCCAGCGAGTCCCGCTCGCACCGTCGCC
>WLJI01000204.1 GCA_009701845.1 Actinomycetota bacterium | reverse complement strand
TCTCGGATTCCGGCTCGCTGAGGTTGATCAGAACTGCCAGTCCTGCGGCCACAACTGCGCCAAAGAGCAGGACTGCAGCAATGCCGACTGCATCAATGATTGGCCCGGCAACCAGCGCTCCGAGCGGCACAAGGCCAGCCCAAGCCATCATCCACAAGCCCATAATGCGTCCACGAACCTCATCCGGGGCACGCATCTGCAGGGTGGTAGAGAGCGCAGTCACAATGACGAAGTATGAGGCGCCAAGCGTAAAGGCGGCTACAAAACCCAAGGGTAAGACCGTATCGACTCCAAACACGGCCAAGGCCACTGCAAAGACAACGAGCGCTACCCGCGTGACTTTTGCGCGGTTGTGGCCAGAGAGGAAGGACCCCATCGACAGTGCGCCCAATGCGGCACCAAGGGCAAAGGTGGCAAACAGTAGGTTGAACTTCCACCCAGCTAATTCAAAGTGCTCCTGAGCTACCAGTGGCATCTGATAAATGAAGATCAGTGAGCACATAGACAGCACGGCCATGCTGACAATCACGCGCGTGATCACACGGTCTGCTCGCACGGCCTGCAGGCCTTGTCGCATCTGCTCAATCGGCCCATCGCCCTTGTGGCCCTTGGGGGAGAAGTCGACATCCACGCTCAGGACGGCAATCACCACAAAGAGGTAGGTGAGACCATTGACGACAAATACAGCGGATGCTCCGGCAAGAGAACCGAGGATGCCGCCGAGGAGCGGCCCAATCACGCGGGATGCATTCATAGAGACCGAGTTGATGGCAATAGCTGGCTGTAGGTCTTGACGCGGGACGAGTGAGGGAAGCAGCGAGATCATGGTGGGCCCAGCAATGGCATTCGCGCAGCCGATGCTCGCAACAACTACCACGAGAATGAATTGATTTGGTGTGTCTGATAGGGCCACTACGGCTAGCACCATCGACATCACGAGTTGCACCACCGACATGCTGATGATCACGCTCCGGCGATTGAAGCGGTCGGCAATAGCGCCCCCGAATGGGGACAAGAAGAGCATGGGACCGAGCTGAGCGAAGGTGATAACCCCGGTAAACCAAGCGCTGCCGGTCAAGCGGTAGGCGAGTGCGATCAGGGTGATGTTTTGCATCCAGGTGCCGATATTGGATGCAAAGGTGCCGGCAAAGATTCGCCGAAATGCTTTGCTTTGCATGGCAGAACCAAGGGTTCCGGGAGTCCGGGCAGCAGAAGGCGAACTTTGTTCGCTCTCCGAATACTTCGATCCTCGAACTATATCCACCTGATCAATATAGGGGAGGAGCGGGTGGTTTGCTGGGCAGGGTTTGCTGGGCAGGGTTTGCTAGGCAGGGTTTGCTAGCGAGAACCGAGCTCTCCCGAGCGCAGCGCCGCTAGGTCGATGAGCTACCCCCTCGAGTTGGCCATAGGCTGGCCACGATGTCGGCCACGGATGATCGAAGCTATTACCAAGTTCTTGGTCTTTCGCAAGGAGCGAGCGCGCAGGAGATCCGTGAGGCTCACCGTCAACTTGCTCGTCTGTTGCATCCAGACCGACTTGGGCAGGCAACAGCGGCCGAGCAGGCGTTAGCCGAGCGTCGCATGCGAGAGGTCAACGTGGCTTGGACCACCTTGTCTGACGTTGGCCGTCGCTCCGACTATGACCGCAGCCTGCGCGCTCAGCGCACATCACCCTCCTCCCAGGCCCCCCAGTCAGGGGGGTTCAGCACTGGGTCTGGCCCCGGATCATCACGCGGGGCTGGCGCTGGGGTAGACGACTCGTATCGCGACCCGCAGACGGGGCGACCCGAGGAGGAGCACGATCCGGATGCCTTCTACGCCAAGCTGCGTCAGGCCGAGCTTGATCCCGATGAAGAACCGCTGAGCGAATGGCACTTCTGGTTGCTGCGGCGAGGACCACTTGTTGCCGCAGTCCTGCTCGGTCTATTTCTGTTCGTGGCTACTGCCTATGCGGGAGGGAATCGCTCAACTTCTGAAACCGCTAGCGAGCAAGCTGTGGCCACTAGCGCCCCCGACCGGAACTGTGTACGTATCACCAGCGGTCGGACTGCAACTCGAGTGACTTGCGGTTCGCCCAACGACGGCCACATCGTGACGAAAGTTCCTGTCGCTTTAGAATGCCCTGCGCAGACCAGTTACGTGGTCTTGGAAGATGAGTTCTTCTGCGTGTCGACTGACCCGGCGGTTGTCGGGTCGCCAGCCGAGCCGACCGGAGGCTAATACATGTCAGATTCTCTGATGGGTCCCGTACTGCAGGTGACGGGACTAGACCACATCGTGCTTCGGGTCGCCGATGCTGAGGCTTCCATTGCTTGGTATGTGAAGAAGTTGGGGCTCGCTCCGGAGCGACTCGAGCAATGGCGTGGGGGAGAGGTTCCATTCCCCTCGGTGAGAGTGGACGCCACAACAGTGATTGATCTGCTCGAAGTCAAGGCTGACTCCCGGTCTGAGCCTGGAAGCCAGCCGACCGGGATCAATCTGGACCACTTTGCGCTGCTAGTACCCGGCGCCGATTTGGAGGATCTTGCTAGTTCTGGCGAGTTCAGCGTGATCCGTGGCCCAAGGGCCCTGTGGGGGGCACGGGGGACTGGCATGGGGATGTACGTGGCTGATCCGGATGGTCACGTTGTCGAGCTTCGGACCTACCCAGATACGTCCGGTAGTTAGGCCCGGAGCAGCCGTGTGGCCGAGTCGCTCGCTTGACCGCTACAGTTCAGCCTCGCTCCCTTGGGAGTTTCAGTAGGGGCGTATAGCTCAGTTGGCTAGAGCGCTGCCTTCACACGGCAGAGGTCCGCAGTTCGAGTCTGCGTACGCCCACCACCCGAAACCCCCGCTCCGGCGGGGGTTTCAGCGTTTATGGACAGGTGTTCAGTTCTGTCCATCGGAATTCCGCTGACACTTGCGTAGCTACCCAGAGTGAGGAAGCCGACAGGGCGCTCGGGAGTGTACCGTTGGAATCTTGCGGAAAACCATTCTCATTCTGGTAGCTGCGTGTGCCATCTTGTCGCTTGCGGGTTGCACGTCTGAGACCAACGACGACCCTGCGGTGATCTTGTCGATGGACCTTGCCATGGGGCTGACATCAGGCAACGCAAATGGAACCATGCCTACACCGTCGGACTACGACGATACCTGGGCCTTGCCCCTCCTTCGAGATGCTCCAAACGTCAATCTTCTCGGCATCGTGGTGACCATGGGTAACGGCCCACTTGCTCAAGAGATGGTCGAGGCGCGGCAGTCGCTAGACAAGCTGAAGATGGACGTGCCGCTGCTGTCGGGAGCTGCCACTTGGCTCCCGATGGTCGAGACGGATGACTATGCGGGGGTCGACCTCTCGCAGACATGCGTCAACGACGGGGTGCGGTTCATGGCCGAAGCGCTAGGCAAGAATTCTGATGTCACCATCCTGGCTACGGGTCCAATGACTGATGTGGCTTGCTTGATCTTGGCCTACCCCGACGAAGCCTCGAATATCAAAGAGATCGTCGCCTTGATTGGCGGCAAACTAGGCCCGGTGATCTATGCCGGGAAGCCTGCACGGGATTTCAACTACTCGCTCGACCCACGAGCCCTCTCGGTAGTCTTGGACGAGTCGAAAATCCCGTTCACTGCTGTGACTTTTGAAGCATCTTCCTCGGCTGCGATGCCAACCGACATCGTCCG
>WLJI01000203.1 GCA_009701845.1 Actinomycetota bacterium | reverse complement strand
GGTGAACTCGGTGTGAGAAGAGGCCTCGTCGACGCATTGATCAGAGCGAATTTGGCAAACCTCGTAGCCAAGTCGCTGGTACTTGGTCATCCCTGGGCCGACGCCAAACACAAAATTGTTTGCAAAAATATCGGTATCGTACGCAGCAAGGTCAGTTCGAGAAGATTTCGTGTTCGAGAAACGATCCTCAAAGGCTCCGCCGGTGAAATCTTCAAGCCAAGGGAAGACCACGAAATAGGCCAGGGTGAACGAGACTGCAGCCACAGCCAAAATGCCATTACGTACACGCCGGTTTCGGGCCTGGGCGAACGCAAACGCAGCCATAGCAATTCCCACGGCAAATGATCCGCCACGAGAAAAGGTCAGTAACACCTGTACGCCGAGGATGACTGCCAGAACAGAGGCAACAATCCTGGCTGCCTTCTCTCGTTCCGAGATGATCAAGAAGATTGCGGCCATGATCCCAAGCGACAGCGCCGAGGAAACTTGCACCGGACCGAACCCGCCAGAAGTGACAAAGTTTGACTGCCCGTTGAAATTGATCTTCCCCGCAAAAGCCAGTTCGGAGCGAACGTCGGCAACGGCGATTGTCAGGGGTCCAACAGCGGAAATGAGCGTGACCCAAAGTACGCGTCTGTAGAGCCAAGGTGCGATCCGGACCTGCGAGGTGAACATCACAAAAGCAGCAAGTGCTAGTGGGCCGCTGAGGGCGAAGGCAATAATCTCTCTGGCTCCGGCCCCGGTGGTACCAATCGTGACCGCCATGGCTGGCAACATGACTGCTGCATACAGAAGGGCCAGTTTGCCGTCTCGGCCAATGTGCTGCAGTACGAAGAGAACTGCGAAACCAGACAGAATAATGAACAGATAGGGCGCAGCCAGATAGAAGATCGGTGCTCTCACCTGCCTCCACATCACCTCGCTCCCGGTGATATAGGCAAGAACGCAAATCAGAAGAGCAAGGTTTCGTTTGAGTACGGCATAGAGACCAAAAAGTAGAATTGCAGCGGCGTGCACGAGTCCGAGGATGCGGAGTTCTTGTAGGGCCAGAGCTGTTACAACCTCTAACAGAATTGCGCCCACCAGGATGATCCAGCGGGGGATTGGCAGGTTCGCTGAAGCAGCCTGCTTGGGGGCTAGGCCTGGGATTCCGCTACTTCTGGTATCGACGGCGGTCAACATTTCCCCTTATTCGTAACTCCGGTAAGTGTACTGGTGCACTCACGCGAAACCGCAGCGTGGCTCTAGGTGATCTTCCATTTCTGCCGGTAGCCTAGGGTTGTGTCTGCGGTTGCTTGGGGTGGTCTTCTGTGGTGAATCTTGACGAGTATTACCTGAGCAGATCTCTTGAACATCAGCCATTCCCTTCGGCGTGTTACGCGCCCTTCGTAGGGTTGTCATTCGATATGAACGGGTCAGTCTCGGTCTGTGCATTCACCAGAACCAAGCCTCTGGGCCGAGTGGGTGAGACTCCGCTGATTGAAATGTGGCGAGGAGAGCGCATCTCACGCCTTCGTGAAGCAGTGGCGGCAGATGATTTGTCATACGCGTGTTCTCGCTGCGCCGAAGAGATTGCTGGCGGCAATCTGAGTGGCAGCTTGGCCGTTGGTTTTGATCAGTTCGCTGCATCGCCCTCAGCCGACTGGCCGACGCGGATGGAGTTTGCTCTCAGCACGGCCTGCAATCTGCAATGTGTGATGTGTAGCGGCGAGTTCTCCTCGGCGATTCGTGCTCACCGTGAGGGTCTTCCGCCATTACCCCAAAGCTATGGAGACGAGTTCTTAGAAGAGCTTGATCCATTTTTGCCGCACCTTCAGCAGGCGCGTTTTCTTGGTGGGGAACCGTTCTTAGCCGAAATCAACTTTCGGATTTGGGAACGGATGATTGACCTCGGCCTGCAAGTTGAGTGCAATGTAACCACCAATGGCACCCAGTGGACTCCGCGCGTTCAGCGGGTGCTTGAGCAGTTGCCGTTCTCCATCGGCATCTCTATAGATGGGACAACGCCCGAGACAGTGGAACTGATTCGCTCTGGCGGCAGCTATGACCGCATCATGGAAAACCTAGGGCACTTCGTTGCATATCGCGACCGGCATGGATCCTCTTTGAGTCTGACGTTTTGTTTGATGATCGAGAATGCACACGAGTTTGTCGACTACTTGCTCATGGCAGAGGAGTTGGGGTGTCGGGTGTACGTCAACACAGTGCGACAACCAATGCGTCACAGCTTGTATCAGCTTGCACCCGAGGACCTGCAAGTAGTTCTGGCTGGCATAGAAGCTCAGGCCGCCGCTGCGCAGGGAAGCCTGTCGATCAACTCCGCTGCGCTCAACGAACAGCTTGCACGCCTTCGAGGGCATCTTGAGACCTGTCTTGGTACACCCGTTGAAGTTGCAAGAGCCTCCGTCGAAAGCGCTCGGTATCAGGAACTAGTGGATACGTTGAGCGAACCCGGACTTGGCGAATCGGAACTGATCCACCTTTTGCAGAAAGCCTCTGCAGATCAACCCGCCGGAGTAGACGCAGTTTCAGTGCTGCGCTGCGATGCCCATGAGCGAATCGTTGAAGGTAATCATTACGTAGGCCTTGAGCAGGAGGAGTTTCTATCTGCCCACGCCAGCGTCTTGCATCCGATGCTCGCAGAGCGAATTGGGCATCGGGTGGATGTTCTTGCTGATCGATCAGGAAACGGATCGAGTACGCGAGTCCTGAGCTTTGGCGAGCCTGGTGCCGAGCCCGCAGTCATGGTCACTATGGCCCGCCGCGGTCCAGACCCTTGGTCTACTAGTCGCTACGCCACGCTGTTGCGAAGCGGAGGCCAGCCATGTTGAAGCTCAGCCCACCGGCGGCGGCGGCATTTGCTGCAAACCGCGTTGGGGGCCCGCATCAGCCTGCTTGTCATGCGCCATTTACGAGCATGTACTTTGATCAATTCGGCAACGTGCTGGCCTGTTGCATCAACACCATTCAGACCCTTGGCTCGTACCCGGCCCAAAACCTTTCCGAGATTTGGAGTGGTGAGAGCGCTCGAAAGCTACGGGCCGCATTGGCAGCAGGGGACTTCTCGCTCGGCTGTCATGATTGCCATAGCTCGATCAGTTCTGGGAACTTCAATGCAGTAAATGCGATGTTCGATCAGCAGGTACTCGACACTCCGCATCAGTGGGTAGTTGAGAACCCGCCCTTGCCAGATGATCAACGCGACCCCTGGCCCCGAATGCTCGAGTTTGCGCTGTCTACCCGCTGCAATCTCACATGCACGATGTGCAGCGGGTATTTTTCTTCAGCTATCCGCAAGGCAGAGGGCCTTGAGCCGCTGCCAGAGGTGTATGGCGATGAGTTCGTCACCGAACTGCGTCCGTTCCTTGAGCACGTCACAGACGTTCGCTTCTATGGAGGCGAGCCGTTTCTTGCTCCGGTGAACTTCGCAATTCTGGAACTGCTCTGCGAGGTAAACTCCAGTTGCAAGGTTTCAATCACCACAAACGGGACGATCTGGAATCAGCGGGTGCACCAGATAGTCGAAGTCCTAAAACCGACGATCGTGGTTTCTATCGATGGGTTCAGCACAGAAGGGTTTGAATCAATCCGAGTGGGGGCAAGTCGCGAGAAAGTGTTTGCAAACCTTCAGCAGTTCTCTCGGGTTGAGGGCTGCAAAGTGAGCCTGGCGGTGTGC
>WLJI01000202.1 GCA_009701845.1 Actinomycetota bacterium | reverse complement strand
CGGCGACTCGGAGCCAATGTGGTCTCCTCTGGCCAACTCCTCGCTGTGACTCGTAGCTCATGACTCGGGCACCGGCTCCGTTGTTACATATCTGCGAGGTGGCAGAGGCCGAGCGTTGCATGCAGGCGAAACACGGGTACCGAACGGCGGACCAAGACAGCGTGGGGTTCATGCATCTGTCTACGGT
Organism: Actinomycetota bacterium; assembly: GCA_009701845.1. GTDB lineage: Bacteria > Actinomycetota > Acidimicrobiia > Acidimicrobiales > Microtrichaceae > IMCC26207. Next base: position 3,514 of record WLJI01000202.1, on the reverse strand, counting down.
TGAGCTACTGCTGATTCCTGCCAACAAATTTTATTTGGGTCACACCGATTTGGTTCTTCTAGTGATTGACCCGGATCTGCTTGCGGCCGAGTTGCGATGGGAGCCGGGGGTGCCAGCAGAGGGGGAGTTGCTCTTCCCTCACTTGTATGGCCCACTGAACCCCGACGCTGTGACACAGGTGATTGCGTTTCCTGCTGGGGATGATGGCCGGTTCTCTGTGCCTCAACAACTTGTTGAGATCTGCTCCTAGCGTGCAGAACAGCATGCCCTCACCATCACTTGGCCAGGATCGAGTTGTTACTCGCCAATTCGTCACCGTGGTCGTGGCTGGCTTGTTCTACTTCTTCTCGCTCGGCATGTTGTTGCCGGTCGTCCCACTTTTTGTGGCCGGACCACTGGGTGGTAGCGATCTAGCAGTTGGAATTTTGGTCGGCTCGTTCTCGATTGGTGCAGTGCTGATCCGGCCTTTTGCTGGCCGCATGGGTGACAGGATGGGTCGAAAGGTCCTGATCGTGGGCGGTGCCGTCGTGGTTGGCGTCTCGGTGGGTTTGTACTTATTGGTGACAGGCCCAGAGATGCTCTTTGCTGCACGGCTGCTTGGCGGGGTCGGCGAGGCTGCGTTCTTTGTAGGTGCGGGGACGATGATCACAGACCTTGCACCGCCATCACGGCGAGGAGAGGCAATTAGCTACTGGTCCGTTGCGGTGTACAGCGGTTTGGCATTCGGCCCAGCTTTAGGAGAATTCGTTCTAGATGAGACCCACTTCAATCGAGTGTGGGTCCTCGCACTGGTGTTCGCGTTGCTTTCAGCAGTCATCGGATGTTTCACCACTGAGACTGTGGTGCCCTCACCCCTCGGGGGTACACCTGCACCGCTTATCAACCGTTCTGCAGTCACCCCAGGATTCGTTCTGTTTCTTGGGATGATCGGACTTGCGGGCTTCGCCGCCTTCATGCCCTTGTATGTCGGCGATGTTGGTTTGCAGGACTCGAGCAGTGTGTTCTTGCTCTATGGGTGCACAATCCTGCTCGTTCGAATTGTTGGCGCAAAGATCCCAGACCGAATCGGTCCCCTCCGAGCAGGCACACTGTCTACAGCCGCTGCAGCGACGGGACTACTCATCATTGCTTTTGTTCAGACAAAGTTTGGCCTGTATCTGGGCACAGTTATTTTCTCAATCGGAATGTCACTGCTCTATCCGTCAGTCCTCACACTGGCGCTCACCGGAGTGCCTGATTCGCAGCGTGGCTCGGCGGTGGGAACGATCAGTAGCTTCTTTGACCTGTCTCAGGGAATCGGCGCAGCCGTGCTCGGCGTATCCGTCAAGCTCGGTGGCTATCGGGCAGGGTTCACTCTGGCAGCAGTGGCTGCGGTGGCGGCCCTTGTGCTGTTGAGAAGCGGAATCGATCACCGTACGAGCGGACCCGTAGACCATGAGGCTGCCATGGTTGCACGTGAGTACCTTGAGCCGGATCCGCCCTGAGTAGCGCGTTCAACCACCGAGTAGGCCACGATGGTGCGGTGGGATCTTCGTCGCCGATTGGAACAACAGAGTTCTGCGAACAACTCCTTGAGTTGGGGAAAGCGCATGGACTTTCAGCTGTTGGTGTCTGCGATGCGTCGCCGTTTGAGCAGACGCGTCAGGTTCTTGAAGAGCGTCGCGATCAGGGACTCAATGCAGATATGGCGTTCACGTATCGAAATCCAGGAAGATCAACCGACCCCTCGATGACGTTGCCTGGCGCAAAATCACTGCTGGTTGGGGCTTACCGCTACGAAACGGTGCTACCAGACCCACCCGCTCTGCCTGCTGCGCGCGTGGCTCGCTATGCCACGGCGGATCACTACGAACGCCTTCGATTCGCGTTGCAGCACATTGCCGACCGTCTGATCTCCGCGGGATACCGGGCAGTTGTACTTGCCGATGACAATGCGCTCGTTGATCGGGCGGCAGCGGTTCGAGCCGGCATTGGCTGGTATGGAAAAAGTTCGAATGTGTTGCTTCCCGGTCAGGGCAGTTGGTTCCTGCTTGGCTCTGTGCTGACCGATGCCGAGTTGCCAACAGCGGACAAACCACTCGAGGACGGCTGCGGAAGCTGTCAGCGCTGCTTGGATGGATGCCCCACCCAGGCAATCATTGCCCCGGGGGTGCTCGATGCACGTCGGTGTTTGGCTTGGCTCTTGCAGGCTCAGGGAGAGTTTCCTCGGGAGTTCCGTATGGCACTAGGGGATCGAATCTATGGATGTGATGAATGCCAAGAGGTATGTCCTCCGAGTCGACGAACCGAGAGCCAATCGCCGCCACGAGACCGTGCGGTCAATGCGGTCAATGTCGAGCATGCGGAGAATGCGGACACTGATTCTCAGGTGCCGGGAAGTTGGGTAGACCTGCATTGGTTGCTGTCGGCAAGCGACGAGGAACTTCTTTCACAGGTTGGACGTTGGTACATTCCCGCCCGTGAGCCGCGCTATGTGCGCAGAAATGCCTTAGTCGTGCTTGGCAATTCGCACCAACCAATCAGTTCGGCGCTCAAGGTGCTGCTTGAGAGCTATCTCGATAATCCCGACGATCTGCTCGTTGCACATGCCACATGGGCGGCGGCCCAGCTAGGACTAGAGGAGCTTCTTGATGACCCAACCCGCTCGGATCGAGCAGCGATTGTGGATGAGCGAGCAAACTGCGAGCTAGCGAGGCAGCAAATCGCCATCGGTGTTCGTGGCCGGACGCATCCTTGAAGCCTCTGAACGTGCGTCCATCTGCTCGCACCGCCATGATAGGGAGCCATGAGCTCATCGCCTGAAGAGAAGTCGGCTCCAAAGGCTTCAAAACAAACTGCTGCGCAGGCTCGAGCCGAGTTCGAAGCTGAACGCTCCGCCACGGCTGCAGCGCGTCGAGAGCGTATGGATGCAGCGTTCGTTGACGGCATTCCCGGTAGAGCGATTCAAGTGCTCTCGTGGTTGGCTACTGCCGTCTTTGCTGCAGTTACCGCTGCAGCCGTCATCGACCCCGACCAATTCGTCGGACTGTTCTTTGTAGTCTCGGTCGGACTCTTTGCTGCTGGCAGTTTGTTGTTCGCTGCCGATATTGCACTTGCAGCATCAAGGAGCCGAGACGACCTGATGGGTATTGGCGGATTGTTCTTTTTGGCTGGTTGTGCCCCGCGTTCAGTGCAGCTGAGCTTGTTGGGTTCGCTTCTAGTGCAGCTGGTCATTGCCTTTATCGGTGCGGCCACCCGGCCATTTACTCCACTTGCTTTTGGGACGTTGGTGCCGGTTCTGGCACTAGCTCTGTGCGGATTTTGGTCAGTTCGTTTTGGGCTCTTTCCTGCGCAGCAATCCGTGCCTGCTCAGAAAGCTCAGCCCGCTCGGCGCAGATCATGAGGGTTCTGTTGTTTACCGGCAAGGGTGGGGTAGGGAAAACCACCACTGCTGCGGCAACCGCCCTGCGAATTGCAGAGCAGGGTCAACGGGTCATTGTCACCTCGGCAGACCCGGCGCACTCACTCTCTGACT
>WLJI01000201.1 GCA_009701845.1 Actinomycetota bacterium | reverse complement strand
TGCTGCTATTTGCAACTCTGAAGAGAGCGAAGCAGCTAGACGGCGGAGTTGTTGTTGAGTCGGAATCGGTAGTTGCTCAAGGAGCTCAGCATATTGCGGTTGCTGAATCGCAGCAGAAGCGATCACGCCCGCAGTATGAAGACAGCGCTCAGCAATCTCGCCGTCTGGGGCAACTGCGCTGCTCAGTTGCCTGCGAAGTGGCGTGAGTGAGTCGGTGATCTCTTCGAGGAGTTGTGCTGCAAGCACTCTGGCGCTCGGCACCCGTATTGCTGACAGTTCAAGTGCTTGGTGCGACTCCAGAAGTTGGGTGCTTGCAACAACCCATGCGACGGTGTGGCCATGGCCGCTGTGGGTCAGTTCCCCTAGGTCATCGCGAATCTGAATGAGCTGCGTAATCTCGGGGGTGCATAAGGCCCATTGACACCACTCGCAGTGCTCAAATGAGCGTTCAGGAGTGCAGCACTCGGGTAGGTGATCAGTAGCTCGCAGCAGTTGGAGCATCTGTGCTGGTTCAACAACGCCAAGACTCATTCAAGCTCCCTGATGCGCAGCGAGGTGATTCCCGCACCCTCGGGCAGGGGGGCTTGATTGCCGATCACCACGGCAATGAGCTGCGTTTTGGGTGGGGCTGATTCGGGCCATGGAGTGAGCCCGTCGGTGAGCACCACGATGATGTTCGGGCTTGGTCTGCATGCTGCAGCAGAAGCTATGCCGACTCGTAGGTCGGTTCCCCCTCCGCCGCGCAAGGTGAGCTGCCCAATCCGTCTGACTCGCTGCGGTGGAGTGGCTGCACTATCGCAGACCACAACGAGGAGATCATGGACCCCGCAGCGTTGCAGCATGGCGTTGATCTCGGTGACCGCAGCGTTGAGCAGCGGTACCGACATTGAAGCAGAGGTATCTATGACCACAGCGACCTGTGGGCGATGATGACGCGATCCCGGGCGCAAAAACTCTGGTTGCGAATCGGCTCGGCGATCGGCTCGCGCCCAATCAGCGTGTGGCCGAGAGGTGATTGCTCGCACGCTTGACCCCAGTGCGGAGCGGAGCAGGTTTTGCCAAGGCACCTGCGGGTTCAACAAGTCTTGTGCCCACAGCACCAAACCTGGCGAAGGGTTTTGATTCGACCCCTGCGCGGCCACCACATCGTGAGCGACTGCTCGTCGAATGGCTTGGGCTTCAACCTGATCAACCCCCTGCGAGCCCTGCGGGTTGGATGGGTCTGGCTCTTGGTCAATCTCTGTCTCGAGTGGGGTTCCACCTGATCCCGAGCCACACGACTCACACTGCTCATTCTCTGCGTGTCGCACAAGCTGTCGAAAGTAGGTTTCTTCTAGCTGTCCGGTCTGTAGGCCAAGGTGTTTGGGAAGCACTGGTGAAGGCAGTGGTAGGCCGTCTTCAACAAGGTCGTCGTTGATGGCGGCATCGCCAGCGAGGTTCCAGAGGCGAGCCTGATCTTGTTGAACGCCGATGCGGTCTGCGCGGCCGTGATGATCTCTCACCACATGATGTGCCTCATGCAGGATGACTGCTGCAGTTGCGGCTACGCCCCATTCCCTTGCCCGGTTCATATCTACATAGACACGCCACCATCGGTCGACGCCGAAGGTTCCATATTCGGGTTGAACAACCGGCACGAGTGAGAACACCGCCGAGGCAAGGTAGGGCTGCAGCATGGCGGCGCGCAGACGGGCGGCAGAAAAAAACTCGGCATCTTCTGGCGAGAGCGGGGGAATGCGAGTGGAAGCCAACTTGTGGCTTGTCATGGTGTGGCTTGTCATGATGTTGCAGCTAGACGAGTTCGGCGGCGCGTAGGACTGGTGCGAAAGCTGCAGCAGCAGTCGGTGCGGGCCAATCGGGCTGTCGTAGTTCAAGTAGGCCGACAGAGGCCACGGCTGCAACGTCGGCGCGTCCGGCCTCACAGGCCACGGCAAGTACTTGCCATGCGAATTGCCAACGTTGGAGAGTGCAGTCCACAGCTACGGCAGCTGTGACCGCAGCGAGAGAGGCCAACAGAATGTCTACGCGACTACTAGCTACCAAGCTTGAGGGGTCTGCGAGCAGTTGCTCGGGGTCGGCTAGTTCTGCGGTGTTTGCAAAGCGCAGAAACTCAATTGCGGCACCAACCCCAACTAAGCCAGTGACTAATGCGGATCGAACGGCAAACGCAGCGCCTGCTGCATCTGCAGCGGCGGCAACGCGGTGTGCTTGGTCCCAAGTTCTAGGCGATGGCCATGCCCTGCCCTGGCTAACGGTGTCTGTTGGGACTTCTCGAAGGATCGATGGCCGAGCCGTGATAAACCCGGCGAGCATTGCTTTCCAATGTGCAAGCTCAATGGTGTAGCTGCTTGGAACTTGTGGCACCTCCTCGGGTTGCCAGCCGCGAATCATGCCCGAAACCCAGTGCGCTGTGTCCGCCTGCCAATCAAGATGGCAGAATCGGTTTGCCAGCGGTGGTGAAAGGTCGTCACCGCCGGCTGAGACCTCGGGTGGGTTTGCAGCGGCTACAAACGAGACAGTGGGTGGCAGACGCAGATCGCCAACTTCTCGTTCAAGAATCACCCGCAGCATCGCTGCTTGAACAGACGGCGCCGCAGTTGTGAGTTCGTCTAAGAAGACCACTGTGTTGGGGTGTTCAATGCAACGGGTGGCCCAGAGTGGTGGAGCGAATGAGACTGAGTTCCCTACTCTGATGGGTAAGCCCACAAAGTCAGAGGCCTCTCGTACGCTGCCGACTACAACCTCGCAAGGCCGATTGAGCTGCTCGGCGACCTGTTCGATCATTCGGGATTTGCCTTCCCCAGGCCCACCCCACAACAGCACTGGTTGGCCAACTTGAAGGGCGATTGCTAACGCTTCGCGAACTACCTGAGACATTGATCCTTCTTCCCATCACACCGGCTGCCATACGAACACATGTTCGTGGGCGCGCGCAAGTGATTTTCTTACTCATCGAAGGTTGAGTTCCGCCCGCACGCAGAATGCTAGAAACATGGCTCGATTTCCGCGACGTTCTGCCCTTGACCTAGCAGCCGAGTTCCGGAGCCTTGCAGTTCTTGCTGCCCGAACAGCTGACGAGATAGTTGGCTACGACTCTGATGGGCTACCGAGCTAATGGTGGTTGACACCTCTGCAATCATGGCGCTGCTTCTCGACGAGCCGGAGGCGACTCGAATCGACAACTTATTGAGTACTACCGATCAATCAGTTATCTCTGCGGCCAATCACGTCGAGTTGCTCATGGTCACGGAGAGCAGAGCGGGAGCTGAAGGGGTCCTCCTCCTCGATGAGGCACTCCGAAGGCTAGAGATCGGCATCGAGGATGTGACAGCCGAGGTAGCTCGGCTGGCTCTCGATGCGTGGCGCCGGTTTGGAAAAGGACGTCATCCGGCGGCGCTGAACTTTGGTGATTCTTTTGCGTACGGTTTGGCCAGAGCCCGCAATGAAAGCCTGCTGTTTATTGGGCAGGACTTTGCGCAAACCGATATCCGCTCAGCACTAGAGCTGTAGGACCTCGAGGCCGGGCCTGAATTCGTTCTCAGCCGGTAAAACAAACCTTGCTGATACCATCCAGAGGGCAATACCTTGGGTTGAGACAGTGGGGACTTCTGTCGCAGGGTGACTCTTTGTAGAAGGGGAAGCGTGTTGAAGGTTGCTCGGGTAGCGGCGGCGGGGACGGTTCTAGCGCTGCTGTTTTCTGCGTGCTCCACCACTGGC
>WLJI01000200.1 GCA_009701845.1 Actinomycetota bacterium | reverse complement strand
GTGTCGCCCGGTTGATGCACCACGAGGTCCTCAGCAGAGAGCCCGCTGGCCTTCAGAACCCATTCGCGCTCAGCAGCTTGAATGTGCACGGGGATCTGCGTGAGTTCCAAGAGCTGTGCGGCCCCCTCAATCTGCATTCCCATAATTTCGCCACCGCAATGATCAGCGTGATAATGCGTAATGAGAGCGCCCGTCAGGCGCATACCGTCCGCCGTCGCTATCTCATTGAGCTCAGCTACCCCGTAGGCAGGATCAACCACCATGCACTCGCCGGTGTCACGGTCACCAATCAGGTACGCGAAGTTGGCCATTCCCACAGCAAGTTCATTGCGAGCTGCAAAGTCGCGTCCGGCTAGCAGTTGCCGAAAGTAGAAACGGTTCAGATCAGGGGTTTGGGAATCAGGGGTTTGGGAATCAGCTCCGTCTGTCACCTACTTGATGGTAGCGGCGAGGCTCCTTGAGCGACCCACTCATCTCGCCCTGACCCAATCATCTAGAACAGAACGATAAATCTGGTCGTAGCGGTCATAGTCTGTGCGCAAGGCAGCACCCGGCCAGTGCCTTGGTAAAAGTTCCCTTGGTAGCAGGGGGTCGGCAATGAAATGTCTGAGGACCGCGGCAGACAAAACAAACCCAGGAGCCAGCGCAGAGGTGTCGCCCTGCTTGAGCGGAGCCGTGAGTGCATGCATCTTCTTTCGAAGTTGCGTTGCCTTGCTTTCCCACTCGGAAAGGCCCCAGAGGCCTGCAACAAAATCTAGTTCTGTCTGCTCGAACGAGAACTCGGGCTCAGCTAGAAACCAACGGCATTGAGCATCAGCTAGTAGCCACTGCTCCGTCTGGGAACGCGGATCAAGATTATCTGGTCGCATCCAGACCCCCTCGCGTTGTTCAGCAAATCGCAGTCTTATAAGAGCAGTCCGCAGCGCAGCACGAGCAGGAGCAGAGCGAGCACCGGGATCAACAATCGCAATTCTCCAGCGGCCAGACCACTGCGTTGTGACAGCAGATCGGGACTGCCCCTGCCGAAACTGCCGAGTAAGTAAGTCACCCTGTAATGCGTACCAGCCCTGGGTGTCCCGACTGAGTTCACCTGAGGCAGTCATTCTAGACAGCGCTGTTCGAACCGAGCCCTCAGAGAAACCAAACATCTCACCAACTCGGACCAAAACCGCAACCGGCAGTTTCGGCGGGGTTGACCCAAGCAGCATCGAGGCCAACACCGATCTTGGTGTCAACGCTGGATCATTCTCGGCCCTCTCCCTGTCCAGCACCGAACCCATATTACATATTTGCAACAGCTATTACATATCTGTAACACTGAACCTGTGCAGCATGCTCAGCATCGCGACTCCGACACAATGCTGCCCCCATCCGGGGCACTTACTGACGCTCTTCCAACGAGTCGCCTGGGGCCTACGGGGCGCCCACTCGGCGACTTGAGAACTGAGCTGTACCGAATCCCAAACCTTGCAAACGCGGGGCATGTGTGCGGACTCTGGTTGCAGTCCGTTGGGGTATTGGCTGTAGCCGCGTGGTGGGGTAATCCCATCGGCTGGGTGCTGTCCTTCTTTTTGATGGGACGAGCCTTTGCCCGATTTGCCATCCTTGGCCATGAGGCAGCACACCGCCTGCTCTTCTCGAACCGCAAAATCAACGATTGGGTCGGTGCCTGGCTGGTTTCCTACCCCGCTTTTGTTCCCATTGATGCCTACCGTCGCAGCCATATGGCACACCATAAAGAAGAGTTCGGGCCCAACGAACCAGATATGGCGCTCTACTCGGGCTATCCCATTTCTGCAGCCTCTTGGAATCGCAAGATGCGCCGAGATGCCGACGGCGAATCTGGCTGGAAAAACCTCAAGGGCCTGGTGCTAGCGCTTCGATCCAACAGCGCACGGCCCGTTGCCTTGCGGATTTTGGCTTGGCAGACAGTGCTGTTCTTTGGACTCTGGGCTGCGATCGGTCACTGGTGGGTCTACCCCGTGTTCTGGTTGTTGCCCTGGATGACCATGTGGCGAGTGCTCAATCGGCTTCGTGCAGTAGCCGAGCACGGCGGCATGATCGCGTCAGCTGATCGGCGTCTGACTACTCATCATGTTCGTCAGTCGCTCACTGCTCGCTTTTGGATGGTGCCGTTCAATACAGGCTGGCATCTTGCACACCATGTCGACATCGGAGTGCCGTTTTCGCATCTGCCAAAGCTTCAACATGAACTCGAAGAAGCCGGGTACTCCGCTCCGGATTTACAGTGGCCCAGCTACCGAGCGCTCTGGCGCCACGCGCGCCACTAGCAAGCCCGCCACCAGCAAGCTCACTACTAGGCAGTCGCTTCGAGCGCTGCACCGATTACAGCTAGCGCCAGATCCATCTCCTCTTGAGACACAACAAGCGGCGGCATAAAGCGAATGATGTTGCCCCAGGTTCCTGCGTTCATCACAAGCAGGTTGCCCTGTGTGCGAGCGTGAGCAATCACCGCCGACGTTCGCTCCGCGTCAGGTTGGCCCGTGTATTCATCCCGGAACTCAAGCGCCACCATCAGGCCGGGGCCTCGCACGTCGGCAATCACAGCATGCTGCGCTGCAAGTGCACGCAGCCCAGAGCGCAACTGCTCCCCTCGAGCTGCCACCTGATCAAGAAATCCCGACTCGGTAAGCACGTCAATGGTCGCTAGTGCTGCTGCGCAGCCAATCGGATTGCCGCCATAGGTGCCCCCATGTGAGCCCACTGGCCACCGCGCCATGAGCTCAGCCGAGGCTCCAATCGCCGCAAGAGGAAACCCCGAGGCAATGCCCTTAGCCATCACAATGATGTCGGGCTGCAAGTCACACTGCTCAACAGCGAACATGGTTCCCGTCCGAGCAAAACCGGACTGCACCTCGTCGGCAATAAACAAGATGCCATGCTCAGCACAGATGGTGGCCACCTCTCGCATGAACCTTGGCGGCGCCTGCACATAACCACCTTCACCAAGCACTGGCTCAATAATGACTGCCGCAGTTTCGGCAGGTGCAGTCTGACTAGCAAGAAGAAAACGAAAACCCGCTACAGCGGTATCAATAGCAAGATCAGTGGCCTGCTCAGCGCTCAGTTCAGGGTGAGCCCGAGCCGTATCGAGGCACTGCGGAAAAGGAGCCACGAATACCCCAGAGGGAAGCGGAGCGTGACCCGCCCGATACCCCGTCTTTGAAGTTGTCATGGCCATTGCCAAGTGTGTTCGACCATGGAAACTGCCCTGGAACACGATGGTGTTCGGCCGGCCGGTGGCCTGCTTGGCAAGCTTGATTGCGCCTTCGGTTGCCTCTGCGCCCGAGTTGGCAAAAAAGAATGTGTCGATCCCCTCGGGCGTGATCTCACTCAGTCGCTCAGCGAGCGGTTCCAACAAATCATGCCGATAGCAGTTCACCTGCGCATGAATGAACCTGCCTGCCTGAGCACGGATTGCCTCCACAACATGTGGATGGCAATGGCCAGTAGAAACCACGGCAATTCCCCCAGTGAAGTCCAAGTACTTCTCGCCACTCGAGGTGGTCACCCAGCAACCGCTTCCCTCAACAACATCAAGACCAGTTACTTGAAACCACACGGGAGCAAGATGTGTACTCATAGGAATCCTTCTGGTTGTTCAAGGGTGCGCTGTTAAAAGGTGCGCTGTTAAAGGGTGCGTGTACCAAACTATGCCAACTAGGTTCTGTAGCTATGAGCACAGACTCTTCAAACCAGAGCACTAGCTCATTGCGCATCGGGTTCTTAGGCC
>WLJI01000020.1 GCA_009701845.1 Actinomycetota bacterium | reverse complement strand
TGGCTCTCGCGATTCGAGGCCAAGCCAGCACTACAAGCTCAGCCGGAAACACCCAGGCAGATCTTTCCTCCCTTCAGGCAGCTGCGAATGCAGCTTCTGCGGCTGCGCTAGCGCTCAACCAGGAACAAACCAACCTGCAGTCACGCCAAGCCGCTCAGGCTCAAGCCGAACAAGACCACGCCGCAGCGCAGAGATCATTAGGTTCCGCTCTGCAAAACGCGGGCCTTCCCCCGGTGAGGAACTCGTCCGAAGTCAACTCCTTACTCACGAACTACCAAGAAGCTCGCCTTGCTGTTGACCTGGCAACCGCTGCCCAAGACCGCTTGACCAAAGCCCAGACCGGATCAAGGGCAGCCGCAGCGCAGGTTCGGAATGCAGAGAGAGCGATCAGCGATCAATTAGCCTCTCTTCGCCTCCCAGCCCCTTCACCGATCTCTGCGGCAACAGATACCTTCGGCAAGTTCCGCACAGCCGCAGAGCAGGCCAAATCGGCAGTCGATGCCACCGCAAAGCTCAGCGTTCATCGCCAGCAGTTTGAAGCGCTGTGCAAGCCCGTAGCGCAACCGGGTCAAGTAATCGATCTGGCCGCCATTCTCTCTACGGCTGAGCTCACCAGAGAAACCCAGATACAAAGAGCTCAGCTGGTCGAGCGCATCCGCGAGCAGGAGCAGGCTCTGCAGGATCAGATAGGAAGTTCTGCACGTGTGTCTGCCCTGCTGGCGCAGTACTCCGAAGTTGATCAGTTCACTCTGCAGCAAGCTGCGGTGGAATCCGAGTTCGACCAGATTGATGCTGAACTCACTGACTTGACCACCGAATTGGGGAGCATCAATCAGCGGATCAAGGACCTCTCTACCGAGGGTCAGATCGCATCTCTCAACGAGCGATTGAGCGCCCTCAGCGAAGAGCAATCCGAGGCTGCCGTGGAGGCTGCCGTTTATGCCGTGGCAGCGCTGCTTCTGAGCGAACAAGCCGACCTTGCAGACCAACAGAACCAACCAAAACTCATTGAGCGAACCAGCAATTTTGCTCGATCCGTTGCACCAAGCTGGTCTGCGGTGCGAGTTGTGCGCGACTCAGAAGGCGCAAGCAACAAAGCCAAACTGATAGTCGATCTAGAAAAAGGCGGGTTCATCCCAGTCCATCAACTCTCGACTGGCGCGCGAGCAGTGCTCTACCTGGCACTTCGCCTTGCTGTGGCAGACGAGCAGTCCGAGCGCACGGGAGTCTGGCTACCGCTAATCTGCGACGATCCGCTCGTGCACCTTGATGACAAACGTGCCCCCCAGGCCATGGCCCTTCTTGCCCAGGCCGCAGAGAACCGACAAGTGATCCTTTTGACCTGTAATAGGCGCAGTTTGGACTTAGCAGAACAAGCTGGCGCACAAACCCTGAGACTTTTGGCCTAAATCCAAGTTTCTGAGAGGTTTCCCCTACAGTTTTCGTAACACTGTTACCGATACGGCGAACGCGGATCCCACTTAATAAGGGGATACTAGAGCAAATCTGAGACATCCGTCACAGTGACCCTCTAGGTTCGCGCATTAATCACTTTCAGGGGTCTTGACACCACCCGTACACTAGAGATTCGGTCAGTGTTAGTAGTTGGATAATCCCCCTAGCTACACCCAGTGATCGCCCGCTCACTATCAATGAGGTTAAACGGTGGCAAACCAGCGAGTAGAACGTGACGAAGAAGATCTCGTCAGAATGTATTTGAAAGACATTGGCCAGTACGCACTCCTCACCAAAGATGATGAGGCCCGTCTTGCACAAGCCATGGAAGCAGGCCGCGAAGCACGCGCCGAACTCGAAGAAGCCGGCAAGAGCGTCTCACCCGCCCGCAAGCGTGAGCTAAAGCGCCTCACCCGAGACGGCGAGGATGCAGAGCGCACCTTCGTTCAGTCCAATCTTCGTCTTGTGGTCTCCATTGCCAAGAAGTACCAGGCATCCGGTATGCCACTTCTGGACCTTGTTCAAGAAGGCAACCTTGGCCTGATGCATGCCGTCGAGAAGTTCGATTGGCGCAAGGGATTCAAGTTCTCCACGTATGCAACCTGGTGGATTCGTCAGGCACTGACCCGAGGCATCGCCAACACTGGTCGCACCATCCGCCTCCCTGTGCATGCAGGCGACACCATGAACCGTGTGCAAAAGGCTCGCACCCGCCTAGAGACCGCACTAGGTCGTCCAGCCACTCTGGCCGAGCTCGCCGCAGACCTAGAGATGCCAGAAGCAAAGGTCACAGAGACACTGCTCTTCGCCGCCGACACACTCTCGCTCTCCACGCCACTGCGTGAGGACGGCGATGCCGAACTCGGAGACGTAGTCCCCGACCGCGGGGCAGTCACCCCATTCGAGGCCGCTTCGGTTGCCTTGCTTCCAGAAGAAATTGGCCGCCTACTGTCCCCCCTCGACGAGCGCGAACGTGAGATACTCAAACTCCGCTTTGGACTTGATCGTGGCGAGCCACGCACCTTGGAAGAAGTTGGCGAACACTTCGCACTCACCCGTGAGCGCATCCGTCAGATCGAGGCTCGGGCCATGTCCAAGCTTCGCCACCCATCAGCAGATACTGGGGCTCGAGACCTCCTCAGCGTCTAACAATCTCACTCCAGACAGGGTCCACAGCCCCCTGTCACAGCAATCAGAGGGCCGGTATCCGCCGCAAGGGGATACCGGCCCTCTGCATTCACCGATCAAAGCGCCGTAGGCTTGCACTGTGTCTTCGCAGATCCAGAACCTGTCGGCCGACTTAGCAATCGCCCTTGAGCCTCAGCTAGGAACTCTGTCAATCTCTGGGCTTCGCCGGCTCTCTGGTGGCGCTTCACGAGAGACTTGGAGCTTTGATGCAACTCAGGCCGATGGCTCGGTCCGCGAACTTGTGCTCAGGCGTGATCCGCCCACCCGTCCAGGTTGGCCCGGAACAATGGGTACCGAGGCGCGCTGCCTCCGGGCATCTGCTCAGGCTGGGCTGGCAGTGCCACAGGTAGTACTCGATACCGACTCCCCTGACCTCTTTGGATCTGCCGGAATCGTCATGGAGCGGATTGAGGGCGAAACAATCGCTCGCCGGATCCTTCGCGATGAGAAATTTCAGGATGCGCGTTCACATCTTGGGCGCGACTGCGGCACCTTCCTTGCAGGTCTTCACGCTATAGATCCGCAGGAGGTCGCTCCTCTGCACAAAGCAGACCCGCTCGATCAGATTCGCCTTACGCTCAACACGCTCGACATGCCCAGCCCCACTTTTGAGTTTGCGATTCGATGGCTTGAGCAGCACCGCCCAGAGGGTTCGGGTACCGCAATTGTTCATGGCGATTTTCGACTCGGCAACTTCATCATCGGCGAAGACGGCCTGCGTGCCGTACTTGACTGGGAGCTCGTTCACCTAGGCGATCCGATAGAGGACCTTGGTTGGCTTTGCGTGAAGGCTTGGCGTTTCGGCGCGGCAGACCCAGTCGGCGGATTCGGTACACGTCACAATCTGATTGATGCCTATCAGGCTGCCGGCGGGGCAAGAGTGAGCTTGGCCGATCTGCACTGGTGGGAGGTCTTCGGCACCCTGCGCTGGGGCGCAATCTGCATGACCCAAACTCACGCTCATCTCAGTGGTCTTCTGCGTTCGGTAGAACTCGCAGCTATCGGCCGGCGAGTCTGCGAAACCGAGTGGGACTTGCTGCTCCTGCTCCAGCCCGAGGCAGCAAGTCAGGCACTGGACCAAGCTGCCGGTCAGCTAGAACAGATTGAGCCGAGCGAGACCCGAGTCATGGAAGACGGCCTACGGGGCAGGCCCACAGCCGAGGAACTCCTTCAAGCAGTCAGGGAGTTCTTGACAGAGCAGGTCATGCCGGCAACCGAGGGCAGCGTCTCGTTTCATGCGCGAGTCGCTAGCAACGTCATTGCAATGGTGGAGCGAGAACTCGTGCTCGGATCGCAGCAAGATCAGGAACGATTGGATGAGTTCAGGAGTCTTGGGGTGGGAACTGAGCGCGAATTTGCGTCCGCAATCCGGGATGGCAAGTTCGAGGAGAGTCCTGATTCGCTAGTCTCGACGCTGGCCCAAGGGGTCTTGAGCAGTCTCATCGTGGCACGGCCAACCTATCTCGACTCACCAATCACCGCACGGCACTAGGAGGCACCTCATGGCGATCACTCGACTCAATCACGCAGTGCTCTACGTCAGAAACTTGGAGCGCAGCAAAGAGTTCTACGAGAACGTCCTCGGGTTCCGCACCATCATCTTCATGCCGGGTCAGGCTGCCTTCTTCCAAGCCTCGGGGTCAACCAACGACCACGACCTAGGGCTCTTCGAGATAGGCGAACAGGCCGCTCCATCCGGTGCTGGCCGATCAACAGTGGGTCTCTATCACCTAGCTTGGGAGGTAGACACACTCGCTGAACTAGCACGCATACGCGAGGTACTTCAGGATCGAGGAGCACTCGTAGGAGCCTCTGATCATGTCACCACAAAAGCCCTCTATGCCCAAGACCCCGACGGCATTGAATTTGAAGTCTCGTGGCTCCTGCCCGCCGATTGCATCGATGACGAAATACGCAACACACTCGCGACTCACGGAATCCGACCGCAACCACTAGACATCGCCGCCGAGATCCACCGCTACGGGGCCGACACCTTGGGCGGTTTGGGGGTTTCAATACCCCTATAAGAGCCAAGGAGCCAAGCTCTCTCACTCCACCTTGCGTTGCTGCTCCTATCTCACTACGTTTTCCGATGTGCCTTCGGAAAACGATGCCTCCACGATAACAACCGGTATGCCGGCAACTCCTGATCGCCGCACTCGTAAGCGCGACGCTCGACGAGATCACCTGCTGGACCTGGCAGCAGAGGTTGTCGACCAAGCAGGCATTGACGGACTGACTATGGCAGCACTAGCCACTGCCGGCGACTACGCCACAGCCTCTCTCTACACGTACTTCAGCTCACGAAGTGCCCTTCTCGCAGCCCTTCAACAACGAGCACTTCTGCTGCTACATGACCTTGCCGAGGAGCGGCTGACGAAGTGGCAAGATGCCCTGTTTGAGGATGCCCTGTCTCAAAATGCGCAACTCATCGCCAAACCCCAACTCACCGATCGCGTGGCGTCACTCGCAATGCTTTGGGCTTTTTCGGATCTCTTCTTATCCGCCCCACAAACACACCCCCGCGAGTTTCGGCTGCAGCAGCAACTGTTGGTGAACGCTGGAGCAGAGAACACCGCTGACGCTGCTGATGTCGTCCCAGTCGCCATGCTCGTGTTGGATGTACCTCGTCGACTACTCGCCGCAGCAACCGCGACCGGCGCCCTGCACGCCCAGCCCCTCACGTCGAACCCACTCGAGGAGGTTCTCGAAGGATCGATGCTTCGCACCTTTGCTTGGGTTCTAGGACTCAATGGTGCGCTAATGGCCGATGGCCTGAGCACGGGGCTGCCCACCACGGGATCAGCCCTAGGAGATGTGCTCACTCAGGCACTCTTGCAGGGCTGGGGAGCTTCTCGAGAGGAACTATCCGCTGCTCGCGAAGTGGCCGAAACGCTCAGGCAGCAGCCATGAACCTAGTGCTGAGTCTGCTGATTGGGTTCGCTGCATTCATTCTGGGTGCGTTCTTGTGGACCTTTGCCGAGTACCTGCTACATCGCTTTGCCATGCATGAACTCAAAGGTAAGGGCATGATGAGCCGTGAACACCTTGAGCATCATGTGCGTTCAACCTGGTCATTCTCGGTAACTCATATTCTGAGCTGGATTGGCATGCTGCTGGTGGGCGCAGTCCTTTGGATGCCCATTGGCTGGATTCTTGTCGGGCCTGTCGCCGGAGTTTCCTTGGCCTTGGGCTGGGCCTGCGGATACTTCTTCTATGAGTATCAACATGCGGTGGCTCATCGCAGAGCACCAAAAAACCGCTACCAGCGCTGGGTCCGCCAGAATCATTTCCAGCACCACTTTGGCCAGCCCATGAAGAACCATGGGGTCAGCACCCTCATCTGGGACAAGGCCTTTGGTACCTGTGAGCAGCCCGAAATAGTGCGAGTTCCAAGGCGCTTGGCCCTGCCCTGGATGGTCCAAGACGGAGAGTTGCTTCCTGAGTTCACCGGCAGCTACATCCTTGTTGGTGCCCTTGATGACTCGGATCGCCTTGCAGCGATAGATCGTGCTCGAGCATTCGCCTCAATCGCTCCGCCAGACTAAGTCGCCCTTGACGAACTCCAAACCCTGCACCAGCATGATTGCGGGGCAAGTTCAATTCTTTTGGGCGAATCGATCTCAGTGAAGGTGGCGAGATTATGTATCAAGCGGATTCTCATTGGCGATTTCTCAAACCAAAGCACAGCAGGATCTGGGCTGTATCTGCGGTGTTTGCTCTGGCGGTAGCTAGCGCTGGCTGTGTTCCTGCCCCGCAAGCACCGCCCACACCGCCGCCGCCATGCAACGAACCCGTATGCCCGCTGGCGGCTGCCGCTCGTGCTCGCGGGATACATATGGGCGCCGAGGTCAACGCTGGCCGTCTGGCAACAAACCCTGCCTACGCTGATGCTGTTGTTCGTAACTTCACTTCTGTGACTCCAGGAAATGAACTCAAGTGGTCGATCCTTCGCCCGTCTCCAACCGAGTGGAACTGGGGTCCAGCTGACTCAATAGTTGAGTTCGCAGAGGCAAATAACCTTGGCGTTCGAGGTCATACCTTGGCTTGGGTGAACGAATCTGGCGATCAAAACGGTCTGCCACCTTGGCTCCGCGGAGTCACCGACCCTGAGGCCTTTAGAACCTACGTCCTTGACGGAGTCGCCGAAACTGTCGGTAGGTACCGAGGTCGCATCGACCGTTGGGACGTCGTGAATGAGGCGTTTGTTTACTACAACGGCGAGCGAGCCCCATCTGTGTATGACCGAATGGGCCCGGATTACATCGCTGAGCTGTTTGCTGCAGCCCATGCCGCAGACCCAGATGCCACGCTGTGGCTCAATGAGGTCTTCACCGAACTATTCCCTGATAAAGCTAACGCCATCTTGGGCCTTGTTGCTTCGCTGCGCAACCGGGGTGTGCCCATCCACGGAGTTGGTTTACAGACCCACCTCACCCTGACCCCCGAAGCCCCCGCAGCAGGCTCAATCAGCGGCCTCGTATCGCGACTCCGGAGTCTTGGGGTGGAAGTTGCAATCACCGAACTCGACGTTCCCTTGGGGCCACTCCGGGCTGAGCAAGCTCAAGTGGACACCTACCGACAGGTCGTACGCGAGTGCTTAATCGCTGGTTGTTCCGAGATAACTACTTGGGGTGTTACTGATGCATTCACGACCCTAGACAGCGCCGGCCAGCGAGAGAACAACCCTCTTCTTTCGGCATTCTTCTCGAATCCAAGCAAACCTCTGCTGCTCGATTCCGCCTACAACCCAAAGGCCGCCTATCAAGCTGTTGTCGACGCGATTGAGCAAACACCGAGGCCGTGAGAACAACCCACCCGCTTGGTCACTGCGATAAGTACTTCTGAGAAGGACCAGCCATCAACTGTCACACCCCAGTTCTAGTATCGTACATATGTTCGATTCAGAGACTACGACTGCTGATCAGGCCACCAGCAGTCTCATAGATCTCGGTCCACTCCTTGCAGCTCTTCGCAGCTTTGCCATCTGGGATTCCTCCCATGCGACCGAAGAAGAGCTGCTCACACTTGCACCGCAAACCGAGCTGCTGCGGCGCCTTCTCGATTCCCTCTCCTGTCATCTCCTAGCCGAACTTGATTCCCGTAACAGCACTGACAGCGTCGAGGGCATGCGCACGGGGCCATGGCTTGCGCACCTAGGCAAACTCCCGGTTGGCGCAGCCAAGGCTCGCGTCAGAGTTGCGAACAAACTCGCAACCACCCTGATCGAAGTCGATGCCGCTCTAGCCGCAGGGCTCATCGGATATGAGCACGCCAAGGTCTTGGCCGAGGCATGCAACCCACGCATTGCAGAAGCATTTGCATCGGTCATTCCCGAGCTCATTCGGGCCGCCCAAAACTGCACATTTGATCGGTGGCGCAAAGAGGTCGCTGGCCTAGCCGAGCTGCTCGATGCAGACGGCGGCCACACACCGGGCGACTGCGTGACCGATAACAACTTGTCTATGAGCCGAGGGTTAGAAAACACCCTGCACCTCAACGGTCAACTCTGCGGGCAATTCGGCCTCAGCGTGGAACATGCAATCAACACTCGTGCCGATCAGATTTTCCACCGCATGAAAGCCGACCAAGAGCTCACAGCAGACCTCGCTATTCCGCACCGTTCAACGCTGCGAGCGTTGGCGCTATGGGAACTCATCCGAGAATCAACAGCTACCGACCTCGCCAACTCCCAGCCCCCAGTGACCGAACTCTCCCTCGTTGTTCAGGCACAAGATGCTCAAACTGTTTCTGATTTAGAGGGATTCCCGATCGGCAACACCGATCAAGCCACTCTGCTCTGCGATCCAGTGCTTCGTGCCGTGGTTACTACGGTGCATGGAATCGTCATTGCACTTGGACGTGATCAGCGGCTCGCTAGCAGGGCACAAAGGCGGGCAATCGCCCACCGCGACGGTGGCTGTGTGTGGCCCGGTTGCACGCACCGCCCAGCATGGACTGAGGCGCATCACATCCAACACTGGCAGCACGGTGGCAGCACCGAGCCATCAAATCTGGCCTCACTCTGCCGGTATCACCACATAGTCACTCATCGCAGCGGGTGGAACATGCATGTCACCGCTAACCAATGGTTCTGGTGGACATCTCCCGCTGGCCGAAGCTTCTGGTCACAACGCCACGGCAAGCAACGCGCTGGGCCCATGCCGAACTAGTCAGTGACTGGCTGTGCTGTCATCGCGTCATAGATTCCGCTGGGATGCTCCTCATCCCCTGGCAAAACAATGCGTAGCCCGCCGCCGAAGTCCTTCATCATGGGCAGCATTGGGGTGATCGCACCTTGCGCTGCCGCGTGCTCGAGCACCTGTGCGGCTGAGTCAAACCTAGCCAGAGCAATCATCGTTCGGATAGTAGGAAAGATCATCGTGATGCGACCGGCTTCATTATCAGCGAGCGCAGCCTCGGGAGTCAGCCAGCGGGTTGCAATCACCTCGGCATCATCATGAAGTGCCACCTGCCCCTCGGGAGCGGCTGCCACAAAAAATCGTGTGTCATATCGGCGGGGCGCACCGAGCGGGGTCACCCACCTAGAAAAATAATGAATGTTGCCAACCTCAAGTCGGAGCTGCTCCTCAAGACAGATCTCGGCAAGCCTTCGTCGGCCGCTATCCACATCGCTACGGTGCACCTCAAAACGGGCCGCAACCTCTGGGTCCGAAAAAGAAATTCGCTCGCCAGCCGAGGTCTCGGCTAGCAACAAGCCCGCCTCTTCAAATGACTCGCGAATTGCTGCAACCCAAAAAGCCAACCCACCGCGCTCTACTCCGAGTTGCCGAGAGGCTTCTTTGTCGCTCCGACCTACGAACATGCCATCGAGGTCTTCGCCAGCATCTTGTGGGTCTACACCACCACCGGGGAACACATACGCGCCACCTATAAAGTCAGAGTTCAAGTTGCGCTGCAACATACAGACTTCAACCCCATCAACCCCGTCGCGTAACAGCATGACTGTGGCTGCATCGCGAACTTCAACCGCGTCTGCCTCGCCTGCGTCGTTCGCAACTGTGTTGGGGTTGAACTGGCTCATCAAGCCTTAACTTCTAGCTGTGTTGTACTTCTAGCTGTGTTGTACTTCTAGAGCTCTGCGCTCGCCCTCGTTCATGCCACCCCAAATGCCATGGGACTCGCCAATCTGAAGCGAATAAGACAAACAATCGGTCTCGACAGAACACGCTGCACAAATTGCTTTGGCGCGACGCTCGCGCTCCAAGCGATCTGCCTTCCGCTCAAACTGTGGCGGTGGAAAGAAAACTGCTGCTTGTGGACCTCTGCACGCTGCTTTGGCCTGCCAAGCACTTGAACACTGTTGTGCACTCACTGGTACGACCCCCTCGCTTCAGTGTTCATTGAGACTAAAGCAGTACTTGCACCAAGAACAAGAGGAAATTTGGATTATTTAGCGGGATCCTGAACCTCTGATTGAGCCTCAGGTTCACCCTTTCGATTCGACCGCATCTCGCGATAATCCATTGCCCCGCCCTCTTCGGGTTCGACTCCAAGCACAAGTCCGTCGATCTCTACCACCCGGATACTGTCACCGGGCGAAACGGGTGTGGCTCGATTGGTCCTAGCACGCCACTCGGCCCCGCGGATAACAACCATGCCCTCGGGGTTGATCTCGGTGCTGGCTTGGCCAAGCTCACCGATCATCCACTCACGGCCGATAGTTGGCGTGGCAAAGCGAGTTCGAATCATTGCGGGCATCCCAGAAAAGACCACAACTCCCATGCCGGCAATTCCAGCGAGCAAAGCAATCCATGTGGGTCGAAACTCCACAAACAAGAACACGGACCCAACCGTGAAGGCCACCATCGAGATCATTGTCCACAGGCGCGGCACGCCGGTTTGCATGTCAATCGCAAACCCAAAGAATGAGAACAACAACAGCACTAACGCCCAGGCGGTAAACGGCAACTCGGCAACGCCAAAGCCACCAAGCAAGACAAACAAGGCGCCGATCACGCCGGCCACGCCCACACCGGCAGTGAAGAACTCAAAGAGCAACAGGCCCAAGCCAAGGACCAGCATCAGGTATGCAACCGAGGGGCTCGCTGCTGTGTGCATGAGCTGCACCTGCAGCGGCAGCTTCGAGAGGCGAACTCGTTGAACGGGTTGTTTCTGCTCTCGGCCATCCACTTTCACGACCTTCGTCTCTACTGAGTCAAGGTTGCCCACATGATCCACCAGAGTTGGGTCGAAGCGATCGACCAAGCCCGCTTTGACGGCGGCTTCACCCGAGAACGTGCGATTCAGACCTGCGGCTGCTCGACCCGTGAACAAGTCACCAAACTGCTGCTCGTCTAGGCGTTGCGTTCCAACATCGCCAATCTTCGACCCCGGCGTAATTCCCGAGGAGTCCGCAACCTGAGCTAGTTCCGCTGCACCGCCCAATGCGTAGGAACCAGAAGCACCGATCCAGATCGAAACCAAGATGCGTGATCCTTGGATTGCAGCGGCTACCTCATCAAGGCGAGCGTCAGAAACTGCTGAACCCGCGCTGTCGAATTGCAGCACCACGCCCACAACATCACCTGCTGCATTCGCTTGGTCGATGCTCTCGATGATGAAGTTGGCTTCAATCTCGTCAATCAAGCCATCTACTGCCACGACGTCGATGCAACCGGCTTTTCCGCAACTGCCTTGGGCAGAGACAGCAGGTGCCAACAGGCTGGCCAACGCGCCAATCCCACCGATTACAACCAAGGTGATAGCAAGTCGCCGAGTAGGGCTAGGTAGTGTAAACAAAGTGCGAACTCCGAACGGAAATCGTGGATCCTAAGCAGTTTTTGACTACATCAGGAGTCATCATCGTCGCCGGGAAAGGCGGTGTCGGCAAAACCGCCGTCTCCGCAGCCCTAGCGATGGCTTCATCATCTGTTGGATTACGCACGCTCATTATTGAAGTTGAGGGCAAAAGCGGTCTCGCTTCACTTTTTGACTCCGAACAATTGAGCTACAGCGATATCCAGTTGATTGCCCCAAGACTAGGGGTTGGCGAGGTAACTGCCCGCACGGTACTCCCCGAGGACGCTTTGTTGGACTACCTGAAAGATCATGGGCTGAAACGCATCTCCGGGCGGTTGGTCTCTACTGGCGCCCTTGACGTGGTGGCAACAGCCGTTCCTGGAATCAGTGATATTTTGGTGCTCGGAAAAATCAAACAGCTTGAGCGATCCGGAAAGTACGACCTCATCATCGTTGACGCACCTGCCGCCGGACATGCCATCACCTTTCTTCGATCGGCTAGCGGCCTTGAAGATGCAGTCAAAGTCGGACCCATCAACACCCAGGCAAAAGACGTCTTAGGGTTGCTGAATGACCCAGCAAGGTGCCGAGTTGTATTGGTGACCGCACCCGAGGAAACTCCGGTAAACGAGCTCATCGAAACTGCGTACAGCTTGGAAGATGAAGTTGGTGTGAGCCTTGGCCCAGTAGTCGTTAACGGCGTACTCGCCGAGCTTCGCGGCTTAGAGCTCAGCACCGAGCAAGCCGCCACCGAGGCGGGCATTTCACTGACAGCAGCCGAGGCTGAGCATTTAGCTGACGCTGCTCAGTTCCGCCTGAAACGAACCGCCCTGCAGCGAGCACAGCTAGATCGCATGGCTCAAGAACTGCCGCTAGCTCAGCTCCTTCTGCCTTATGTGTTCACCACTCAACTCGGCCCGGAGGGTATGACCACCCTTGCGGACTCACTGCTCAGTGCGATTCGCGACCTACCAGAACCAACAAATCTTCCAGAAGCACCAAAGGGGTGACGCAGATGTCGCTTGAGTCAGTCGTGGCACAGAGCCACGTGATTGTGTGTTGCGGTTCTGGCGGGGTTGGCAAAACTACGACCGCAGCAGTCATTGCTCTTCACGCTGCGCTGCAAGGCCGCAAAACGGTCGTCGTGACAATTGATCCGGCTAGGCGGCTAGCAGATGCCCTGGGACTCGCAGGCCTGACCAACGAGCCCGCACAAATTCCGGGACTCCCAGAAGGATCCGGTCAGATGTGGGCGATGATGCTCGATACAAAGGCCACCTTTGATGGTCTTGTGCTTCGGTATGCAACCGATGCCAATCAGACTGCCGCGATTCTGAACAACAGCTTCTACCGAAACATCTCGGGCTCCTTGTCGGGCACACAGGAGTACATGGCTGCAGAAAAACTCTATGAGCTCGCCATCGAGTCGGATTACGACCTTGTGGTCGTCGATACTCCACCTACCCGCAATGCTCTGGACTTTTTAGAAGCGCCAAAACGTCTAGCTAAGTTTCTAGATCACCGGCTCTACAAAGTGCTTATGTTGCCAACTCGAGGCATCGTCAAGGCAGTCAACGTTGCCGCCCAAACCCTCTTGCGATCAATATCGAAGGTGGTCGGTGCCGAGGTCATCGCAGATGCCATTGCGTTCTTCGGGGCCTTTGAAGGCATGGAAGAAGGCTTCAAAGAGCGAGCAGGCAAAGTTGACGATCTGCTTTCTGAACCGAGCACCGCATTCATTTTGATTGCCTCGCCACATGCCGACACCATGGCCGAAGCAAAGTTCTTCGCCTCACGGCTGAAAGAATTGAAGATCACTGTACGGGCGCTCATCGTGAATCGAATGCAGCCCAACTTCTCTTCCACCACACAAGACGGTTCGACACAAGCCCCTGCAGAAACACTTGCTGCTCGCCTTGAAGGCACCGCGCTTGGCGATCAGTACCGCTGCCTTGCTGATGCTCGCCATCTTGCACTCGGCGAACAGAAACACCTAGTGGGGCTCGCCGCTGAGCTGGCACCGGCACCAGTGGTGCAAGTAGCCGTTCAGTCATTCGAGGTCTCGAACATGGCCACACTGCAGATGCTGGGCGAAGCAATGTTCGCCACCGAGGTAACCTCACAAGCGTGAGCACCTCAACTCCTCAAATCATTCTGGTGGCGACTGACGCAGACGAGGTCTTCGACGGTATCGATGCCGCCCTCGCAGACTCCACTACGCAGGTGGAGCGCGTTACTGCTGGCAGAGAAGTCCTTGCTGCAGTGCGGCGCTTGGCCCCCGCTCTTGTCGTGTTGGACTTGCAGATTGGAAACATGGGTGGAGTCGCAACCTGTATGGGTTTGCGCAACGAAGAGAGCTTCGGGCGAATCGAGTTACAAAACATCCTCATCCTGCTCGACCGCTCAGCAGATGTATTTATCGCAGGTCGCGCAGGGGCAGATGGGTGGCTTATCAAGCCACTGAACTCGCTGCGCCTGAGAAAGGCTGTGCAGCAGATTCTGTCGGGTGGCACCTACACCGAAGGCGACGCAGAGCCCCTCGAGACAGACCCAGTTGGTACCGCGGCAGACCCCGTTACCATCGAGACCGCTTGAGAACTACGATCAGTCCGCAATCCGGGTGGTAGCGCAGCTTGGTAGCGCGCCTCGTTCGGGACGAGGAGGTCGGGAGTTCAAATCTCCCTCACCCGACCAACGTGGATCACCTAGCCCTCTGTGGCTAGGTGATCTTACTTTTTGCCGGCAACCCAGCGGTCACACCCGGTTGTTTGTCACAAATCGAAAAAGAAAGTCAAGGTGAGGTCGTTAGGGGTCGAAAACATATTCATGAACGGCACACCCGCCCCCACAACAACTAGAGGAGCTCGAGTAACTCGAGGGATCGCC
Organism: Actinomycetota bacterium; assembly: GCA_009701845.1. Classification (GTDB taxonomy): domain Bacteria; phylum Actinomycetota; class Acidimicrobiia; order Acidimicrobiales; family Microtrichaceae; genus IMCC26207. Next base: position 10,075 of record WLJI01000020.1, on the reverse strand, counting down.
TTCCGGCTCATCTTGGCCTTCTTGGCTCTAGCCCTTGGCTCTATTTCGCTTTCCTCTTGTGAATCTACCGAATCCGACCGACTCGCTGTGATTGGTGCAGTCAACTGGACCCGAGCACAAAATGGCCTTCCTGCACTGACCGAGCACGTCACCTTGAACTTGAAGGCAGATGCTTGGGCTGCGCGGCTTCGTGATGAGTGCAACATTCATCACTCCACGCTCTCTGATGGCGCCCCTCCTGAATGGCGCAAGCTAGGCGAGAACGTTGGCCGGGGCGGAAGTATTGAGCAGGTTCACGTTGCTTACCTGAACTCGCCAGGTCACCGGGCCAATATTCTTGACCCATCGTTCACCTCCATGGGCGCAGGCGCTGTCTGGGGAACCTGTAACGGCCAGCGAACCGTGTTCACCGTGCAAGAGTTCATGCGCAGTTGAGTCCTCTTGATCTCCTGCCGAGATAACGTCTCGGCATGGAGATCTCGGCCTTTCAAGAGTTGATGCAAGAGCTCTACGGAGAAGCTGATAGTGAGCGAGGAATTCCTGCCACCGTTGCTTGGCTCTGCGAAGAGGTCGGCGAACTCGCTCAGGCAGTTCGCAAGGGAACTCCCGAACAGCAACTGCATGAGTTCGGCGATGTCATTGCTTGGGTGGCTTCACTAGCCAACCAGATGGGGCTCTCACTTGAGGAAGCTGCAGAGCGGTATGTAACGAACCCCCCTGCCTAAGCTGCCCGAGAACAAAAATCAGACTCCCGAGATCAAGAGCTCTGCAATCTGGATGGTGTTGAGCGCTGCGCCTTTGCGCAGGTTGTCGTTCGAGACGAAGAGCGCCAAACCATTTTCTACCGAGGAATCAGTGCGAATTCGGCCTACAAAGGATGGGTCCGCACCAGCAGCCTCAAGGGGGTTTGGGACCTCGCTCAACACCACGCCAGGGGCGCTACCTAGCACCTCGCGAGCACGCTCGGCGCTCAGTGGTCTTTCAAACTCAGCGTTGATCGACAAAGAGTGGCCTGTGAACACAGGAACACGAACGCAGGTTCCACAGACTCGAAGTTGAGGCAGGTCAAGAATCTTTCGGCTCTCGTTCCGCAGCTTCTGCTCCTCATCAGTCTCTTCGGATCCGTCCTCGACAAGTGACCCAGCAGATGGAATCACATTGAACCCGATGGTCCGCGCAAACTTGACTCCGGCAGGAAACTCAAGAGCACTGCCGTCATAGGTCAGTTCGCTCGCCCGGTCTCCAGCGGACGCAATCTGAGTTGCGAGTTCTTGAACCCCTGCAACACCGGCGCCCGAAACTGCTTGATACGTGCTGACCACGAGTCGAATCAGGCCGGCCTCGGTATCGAGTGGCTTGAGCACTGGCATGGCCGCCATGGTGGTGCAGTTCGGGTTAGCCACGATTCCTTTGGGAATCTTCTGCAAAGCCTGCGGATTTACCTCCGCCACCACAAGTGGTACCTCCGGGTCCATCCGCCAAGCCGACGAGTTGTCCACCACGATCGCCCCGGCTGCGGCAACCAGAGGCGCAAACTCACGTGAGCTACTTGCACCATTCGAGAACAGCGCAATATCGATTCCCGAGAAATCTGCAGTGGCAGTGTCTTCAACCACCACCTCCCCATCAAGCCAAGGAAGTCGAGAGCCAGCGGAGCGAGCTGAGGCAAAAAACCGGATCGAGCCGACGGGGACCTGACGCTCCGCAAGCAGGCTGCGCATCACGCTGCCGACCTGGCCAGTCGCACCGAAAATGCCGAAGGTGGGGGCAGAAGAAAAACTCATAGCCCTACAGCTTACTTATCGCCTGCAAGGTGACAGACTCAGTCAGTGGCTCCCACTCCGCTTGGCATCTACATACATGTGCCGTTTTGTTCTCGACGCTGCGGCTACTGCGCGTTTAATACCTACACCCTTACTGAGCAGTCTGGAGCTGCCCATGCCAGCGCTGCGCCCATTGAGCAATACCTCGATGGGGTGCTCGCCGAGATAGCCCTCGCCGATAACTCCTTGAGTGAGGATCGTCCTGCGCTGCGCAGTATTTTCTTTGGCGGCGGGACGCCCACACTGCTGAGTGCATCGCAGCTTGGACGCATTCTTTCTGCAGTGGTTGATCGTTTTGAGGTCGAGCGAGATCTCGAAGTAACTGTCGAGGCCAACCCCGATGAACTTGCTCCAGGTCAGCTTGAACAGTTGCGCCACGCAGGGGTAACTCGCGTCTCATTTGGTATGCAGAGCATCCAGCCCCGGATACTGCAGCTTCTCGACCGCACGCACAGTCCGGAACGGTCGCTCCAAGCAGTCAGCGAAGCGCGCCTTGCTGGTTTTGATCACATCAGCTTGGATCTCATCTACGGCACCCCCGGCGAGACCGAGCAAGACTTCTTGCTCACCTTAGAAGCTGCGCTCTCTACCCAAATTGACCACCTCAGCGCATACGCTCTCAGCATTGAGCCGAGCACCAAGCTGGCTGCGCGAGTTCGCAGCGGTGCACTGCAGACTCCTTCCTCGGATGAAGCCGCTGATCGATACCTTGCTGCAGAGGCTGCGTTGCAAGGAGCAGGTTTCAACTGGTACGAGATCTCTAATTGGGCGGCGAACGGGCAGGCTCAGTGCCAACACAACTTGCTCTACTGGCGCAATCACAACTGGTGGGGCATCGGACCCGGTGCGCACTCTCACATCGACGGACACCGGTGGTGGAACCTTGATGACCCAAATCTTTGGGCTCAAACGCTGAGCCGAGGAGCCTCGCCAGTGTCTGGTTCAGAGCGACTCACTACTGAGCAGCGCCACCTAGAGGACTTAATGCTGGGCATCCGCCTTGCCGAGGGCTTACCGGCAGATGTGGCACCACGAGATCACCGCACGGAACGCCTGCTGAACGACGGACTCGCTTCGTATGACGGCGATCGACTCGTGCTCACCTTGAACGGTCGACTGTTAGCAGATCAGGTCATCTCTGTACTTGCTAGCGATTAGAACTCGGTTTTTTCGAGTTCAAAAACATCGTGCAATACACGCACGGCTGTGTCGGCCTGATCATGAGCGATCACACATGAGATCCGAATCGCCGAGGTAGAGATCATCTCAATATTGACCTCGTTATTGGCCAAGGTCTCAAACACTGTGGCGGCTACACCGGGGTTGGATTTCATTCCTGCGCCAACAACGCTCACCTTGGCAATTGTTTGACCAGCAGTGACATGGTCGGCACCAATCTCAGCGCGCTTATCTTCACAAATCTGCAAGGCCTGATCGAGTTCAAGGCGCGGCACGGTAAACGAGATGTCGGTGACACCACCCTCTGATGCGTTCTGCACGATCATGTCAACGTTGACATCCGCATCGGCCAACCGGCGGAACAGGTTCGCGGCAATGCCTGGTCTGTCTGGCACGCCAGTGACGGTGACCTTTGCCTCGGACAAATCGGATACGACGGCACGAATAACTGCTTCTTCCATTTCGGGATCCTCTTCAGTAACCCAGGTGCCAACCTCCCATGTGAAAGCAGATCTCACATGCAAGGGCACCCGATGACGGTGGGCAAATTCAACTGACCGCATGGCTGGTTTGGGGCAACCAGCAGCAGTCATCTCCAGCATCTCATCGAAAGAAATGCGATGTATTTTCCGCGCAGTGTCAACTACTCGCGGATCGGTGGTGAAAACACCAGAGACGTCGGTGTACAGCTCGCAGGCATCGGCACCAAGCACTTTTGCCAAGGCAACGGCTGTGGTATCTGAGCCGCCTCTCCCCAAGAAAGTGACATCACGGTCAGTGGACATACCCTGCGACCCAGCCACGACCGGGACTCGCCCGGCTGCGAGCGCCTCACGGATTCGATCAGCGTTCACTTCTAGGATTTTGGCATTGGTGTGATTTGTATCGGTCACAAAGCCGGCCTGGCTGCCTGTGTAACTTTCGGAATCAACTCCGGCTGCATGCAAAGCCATCGAGACGAGAGCAACTGCTTTTCGTTCACCGGCGGTGATGAGCATGTCCATCTCTCGACCTGGCCGAATGTCTGACACCTCGTTCGCTAGGCGCAGCAATTCATCTGTCTCTTTACCCATCGCGGAGATCACGAGTACTACCTCATCACCACGTCTCCGACAGCGGGCGACATGATCAGCAACGTCACGAATCCGAGCCGGGTCAGCAACGGAGGTTCCGCCGAACTTTTGTACTAGAAGTGCCACATCTCAAACGCTAACACTGGGCAAGGCGCTCACTACAGCTCAGATTGGCTACGATTCGCTTCCGTGGGAACAAACGCAGAGAAACATGCCCGTCAGCAGGAGCATCGGAATCGGCTCAATGCCGCCCAAGCCGAGCTTGAATCCAAAGCACGCACGCGCAAAATTCTGAGCATGGTTGGAGGGGTTCTTGCAGTACTGATTCTGATCGGCGCAGTCGTTCTGGTCACTGGCAAGAACTCAGACGAGACCGCTAGTTCTCCAACGAGAAATGCTGCGGCTGATTCTTCAAGCACCACTTCTGTTGCGGGCGAGCAGAGTGAGGCGGCAGCAGTGCTTCCCGACCCACCTGCCGGCGCGACCCTGACCGAGCCCACAACGTGTCCACCTGCTGACGGTTCGGCTGAACGAGTTCAGGTCTTTGCCGGACCGCCGCCTGACTGTCTGCAAGCAGGCGCCAAGTACACAGCCACCTTCGACACCACTGAGGGGTCGTTCACAGCAAACCTTGATTCAGAAGCAGCACCGAAAGCGGTCAACAATTTCGTGGTGCTTAGCCGCTATCACTACTACGACGGAGTGCCATTCCATCGGATCGTTGCTGGGTTTGTGATCCAAGCCGGAGACGGCGATGGTGCCCCATGGGGCAACAATGACCTTGGCTACGAGTTCGAGGACGAACTCCCCAAGACGTCCGCCGCCTACACCGATTATTCGCTTGCTATGGCCAACGCTGGGCCAAATACCAACGGCAGTCAGTTCTTTGTGGTGCTACCCGACGGGGGCAAGCAACTTCAGCCCCTGTATACCTTCTTTGGTCAAGTCACTGAAGGCACTGAAGTTGTAGACAAAATCGGCGCCCTCAGCACGCCCTCTCAAGAGCCGAGCAAGGCCGTGATTATCAACTCGGTCACGATCACAGAGACCTGAGTTTACAGAGCAAGTGCTGCGCTGAGAACAGAAATATCGGCACGGGCGCCGTCTCTGAAGACATGAACGCTGCCTGCTCCTTCAACGCTCCAATCACCATCGGGTGAACGGATCAGAGCAGTAGCCTCGTCGATGCCAACAACTGCTAGTCCTGGTCTGGCAAGTTGCACCGTGCGGTGCCACTTCTCTGGCGACCACTGGTTGTACCGAGGGATAACGGTCATCGTCTGAATCAGATCTAGGCCAATCGTGAACGCTCCCCCTCGGCTGTCCACCATATGGCTACAAAGAACCGATGCCGCTTCTCCTGCTGCAGCAATGGTGGCGCCAGCAAGCCAAGCACCAAGGATGCCCTCGAGCAACGGAGTGTCTTTGAGCACCGAGCGCAGGTGCATGGGTGATCCACCCGTGAGATAAATCAGCTGCGCGGCAGATGCGAGTTCACTTGGAAGCGGCTCTAAGGCGTCGGCTCGCCGGTACACGTCGAGAACTCGCACGCTCACGCCGAAGGAGGCGAAATAGGTCTCGGCCCGAGCAATTGTTTGCTCAGGATTCTCATACGCACGTGCGGCCGGCACGAGCAGCACCTCTTGCACTCCTTGTAGAAGCGCAGCGTCAAAACTGCATTCTTGGGTGAACTCCTCGCCACCAATGAGGGCCAATGTTCCGTTCATAATTCGTCCTTCACATCAAACAGATAGAGATTCTGACACGTTGAGACTTGCAGCCGGGACGGTTCGCGTGACTAGCCTCTCCAACATGAGCATTCAACGTGTGGGAATTCTTGGTTCGGGCATCATGGGGTCGGGCATCGCCGAGGTTGCGGCGAAGGCTGGATTTGAAGTTGTGCTTCGCTCTCGGCAACAAGCGACAGCAGATGCGATGGTGGCCTCGCTAGAGAAGTCGCTGGCACGGCAGGTGGAGCGCAACAAGATCGACCAAGACGAGTCAGATGCCCTGCGGGCTCGCGTCAGCGCAACTGATCATCTCGGTGCACTCGTTGATTGCGACCTTGTGATCGAGTCAGTAGTTGAGGATCTGGAGATTAAGCGGGCCCTCTTTGCCGAGCTCGATAGCATCTGCAAGCCCGAGGCGATTCTGGCGACCAACACCTCGACCTTGCCCGTGATTGAGATGGCAATGGCGACGCACCGTCCCGAAAAGGTGCTTGGTGTGCATTTCTTCAACCCTGCGCCCGCAATGTCGCTCGTCGAGATTATTGCCCCGCTCACCGCATCTGCAGAGACCGTGGCCGAGGCCAAATCGTTCGCAGAGGCCTGCGGCAAAAATGCTGTTGAGGTCACTGACCGGGCTGGATTCATCGTCAACGCCCTGCTGTTCCCGTACCTCAATAACGCTGTTCGCATGCTTGAAGCTGGAACAGCCTCTGCAGAAGACATCGATACGGCGATGAAGGGTGGTTGTAACTTCCCGATGGGACCACTCGCACTGCTCGATCTTGTGGGCCTAGACACATCAGTTTCAATTCTTGATGCTCTCTACACTGAGTTCCGTGACCCGAACTACGCCGCGGTTCCGGTGCTTCGTCGCATGGTCTCGGCAGGGCAACTGGGACGCAAATCAGGCCAAGGCTTCTACGATTACTCCAAGAAGGCTTAGCATCTTGATTTGTGCCCACTGAACCCCCTGCTTCCTCTTGGGTGTTCCCCCCGCTGCATGATGCCTACGCTGATGGCCCACTCGCAGTGGGTGGAGACCTTCTCCCCGGGACGTTGTTATCTGCGTACCGAAGTGGCTTGTTCCCCATGCCGTTTGGACGACGGTCGCGGATTGGCTGGTGGTCGCCTGATCCGCGGGGCGTGCTACTGCTAGACGGCTTGCATGTCAGTCGATCTCTGACACGATCTATGCGTCAGTTCGAGATTCGAATCAATACGTCTTTTGAATCCGTGATGCTTGCCTGCGGCGACCCATCTCGACCTCATGGTTGGATTAACAGCGAGATCCTCGAGGCATATCAGCGACTGCACAGCCTTGGGTGGGCTCATAGCGTTGAGACCTGGTACGAAAATGAGCTTGTCGGCGGACTCTATGGGGTTTGTATCGGCGGATTATTTGCCGGCGAATCTATGTTTCATCGCCGTACCGATGCCTCGAAAGCGGCACTCGTAGGGCTAGTAGATCAGATGACGCAGAGGGGGAATGCCCCCGAGAACGGCCTCATTGATGTGCAATGGTTGACTCCGCATCTAGCCTCGCTTGGCATTGTTGAGATCCCTCGAGACCAATACCTTGAGCGAAGTGCCCTTGCACGCCTTGCCCCACTTCCAACAGCGTTTAACGAGAGAACTCAGGCTGTTTGAGTAGCTAGGGCAGCTTTCATCTTTCCAGAGCGTGCACGCCAGATGAGGAAGGTCACGACCCCAAGGAGTACCTGCGGAATCCAACTAGCTGCGCGCCACAACAGCGTGGCTGCTAAAGCGTCGGTGTTGCTCACACCAAATGCCACGAGCAGACCCGTGAGAGCAGCATCCACTGTTCCAAGGCCACCTGGAGTTACTGGAATAAAAGCGGCGAGCCGGGCCAGAGCAAAAGCGGCAAAAGCCGCCGCAACCGCAATCTCGGTGGAGTCTCCCGTTTGAACAATCCGCAACGAAACCAGCAGCACTCCAAACTGAGCGAACTGCTGCAAGAAGTTGGTCCCTGTGAGCAGCGCCCAACGCGAACTCACCACGTCTACGGTGGAATCACGAAATGCCACGAGTTGATCTGTCACGCTTGCTGGCGCTGGCTTATGAAATCGCTGCGTCACCTTAGAAATCCAGATATCAGCTCGGCTACCCAATTTTCTTGCGTTTTCTTCACTGTGCAAGATCGCCACGAAAAATCCAACCATCGCAACAATGGCTACTAGGCCCGCCAATGCCCCGAAGACCTGCGAACTCGTTGGTGTCCCAACAAAAAGCAGAGCAAGCACTCCGAGTACTGGGAGCGCCAAAGTGATCATCAGATTGAACACACTGGTAATGCCAATTGCAGCCGTGGCCGAGGCACCACTGAACCCCGCCTGAGCCAGCATTCCGTACTGCACACCAAGGCCAACCGCGCCACCGGCAGGAACTGCGTTACTGATCGTGAACGAGGTTTGGCGAATCATGAACGCTGGCCAGTAGCGCAAGCCCGGCAGCGATACCTGAAAAGGAAAGACGTAGACCATGATGCTAAAGATCACTGAGCTTGCAAGGACTGCCAACTGTTCTATCGACATGTCCTTGATGAGGTCCCACGCCTCGGCATAGTTGCCAAACTTGGGCAGGATGCCTGCGAACACAATGACGAGTACGACTACTGTCACGATCCCCGCGATCACCCGATTTCGGCGATCTTTCGATTCATGAGAGTCAGCTTCCATAGCTGCTCAGAGTACAGCGGCTAGAAGCGCATCAAGATTCTCGAGGCGCTGCGCTCCGCTACCAAGCGCTATATCGGGAACAATAACTTCAGTTACTCCCGCTGTTGCCCAGCGCTGAACCTGCTCAGCGAACACCTCAACAGGGCCGGCGATCGCCGCTCGGGGTGCTGAGCGCTGCACAAACTCCGCAGCAGCACGAGCATCGTTAGTCACCATCACTAGTGCCTGCGCAGAGCGCTGAATCGTTGATGGATCGCGCCCGATTTCAAGGCACTTTGCATCCAGAACCTGTGATCGCTCCGAGATCACCCCAGACAAGCCCCACATGTTCCACTCGTCGGCATAACGTGCGACGAGGCCCAACATCTTGTTCCCCTTGCCGCCGATTAACAACGGAAGGTGTTCCTGTACGGGCTTGGGCTCGCAGATCGCCTGGCTGAGTTGATAGTGCCGGCCAGCAAAGCTGCTCACGGGTTGTTCCCATAACCCAGTGATGACCTGACAGGCCTCTTCGAGCATCTCGACCCGCTTGCCCGCGCCAGAAAGGTCAAGGCCATACTGCTCATGCTCGTTCTGTTGCCAGCCAGTACCGAGACCTACTAGCAGTCGGCCGTTCGTAACGTGATCCATCGTCGCAGCCCAATTTGCCAGCACGGCAGGGTGGCGAAAGGTATTCGCAAACACGAGTGAGCCAATCCTGAGTCGCTCTGTGAGAGCACCCAGTGCGCTCAGCACAGCAGTGGCCTCAAGGGTGGGCGTTGAGGCTGGACCAAACCCGGCACCGTCGCCCATGAAGTGGTCCCAAAAATAGACACCATCCCAGCCAGTACGCTCGGCGTGTTGGGTGACTTCAACAATGCTCTGCCAAGACTGTTGAGCGCTGGGCCAGATCGAATATCGCATCGCGAACAGTATCGGTCAAACAGCGGGTGTGAAGCTACGCAATCGCAGGCTATTGCTGACGACAAACACACTAGAAAGCACCATGGCAGCCCCGGCGATCATGGGATCAAGCAATCCGGCAGCCGCCAGCGGGATGGCCGCCACGTTGTATCCAAAGGCCCAAAAAAGATTGACCTTGATGGTTCGAAGCGTTCTCCGAGACAGTTGCAGCGCATCGGCTACTGCATTTAAGTCGCTTCGCACGAGTGTGAGATCGCTTGCAGCGATTGCAACATCGGTGCCTGAACCCATTGCAATACCAAGATCGGCCTGGGCTAGGGCGGCAGCATCGTTCACGCCGTCTCCCACCATTGCCACCACCTTGCCGGCCGACTGCATCTCTACGATCTGAGCGAGCTTCTGTTCAGGAAGCAGTTGGGCAATCACCTTCGTTATGCCCACCTCTGCGGCAACTGCTTGAGCGGCTTCTGGGTTGTCCCCGGTCAGCAGCACCGGAGTTAAACCCAGTTCTTGTAGTCGCGAAATCGCCTTGGCGCTGCTCGCTCTCGGGGTATCGGCTATGACCAATACGGCTTTGGCAGCACCATCCCACGCCGCGAGTACCGCAGTTCTACCGAGGCGCTCCGCGCCTTGTTGCGAGATGAGGAACTCTTCGCTCAGCTCTATGTTGT
>WLJI01000002.1 GCA_009701845.1 Actinomycetota bacterium | reverse complement strand
GGGGTTGCACATGAGGGGCTCAACCCAGAGAGCCTTGCCGTAGACAACGACGGCCGGATTTGGATTCTTGGGCTGACCCAAGGCGAGATCGCCGCATCCCGGCTGCGCATGAGGCTCGATCGCGCCGAACTCTTGCTAGCTACTGCACTGTTGGTCGGCGTTGATCGAGCGATTACTGCTGCCGACGCAGTGATCGGCGACCAAGATCTCGCCAACCTGCCTGCGCTGCTGCAGCCCGTGGCACTCAACCCAGCGCTGCGCCTTGCACTCAAAGACCATGCTGAGTTGTTGGACCAAGTCCGAGAAGAGGCCACGGCTCGGGCACCTGAGCCATCCGCCGATGAGGTGCGATTAGAGCGCTTGAAGCCGAGAGCCCTCGTGACACTCATCGCAGCCACCCTTGCGGTCTACGTGCTTGCAGGACAGCTCAGCAACGTTGATTTTGCCACGGTGATCCGCAGCATCAACTGGTACTGGGCAGGCCTAGCGTTTCTTGCATCGCTCATGACCTATGTAGGAGCAGCGCTCACGATTCGCCCGTTCTTGCCGGTCAGGGTCCCGGCATTACGGCTGCTCGCAGCTCAGTTCGCTGCCACATTTGTTTCCCTAGTTGCTCCTGCAGCAGTGGGCAGCGCCGGGACCAATGTGCGAGTCATTCAAAAAGCTGGAGCTCCCTCGGGGCTTGCTGTAGCGAGCGTCGGATTGTCTTCACTGGTGGTCTTTGCCACCACCCTGCTGGCTCTGTTCGGAGTCACCATTTTTTCTCACGAGGCCACACAACTTGACCTCAAGGCGCCTTCCACCGGCGTGCTCTTGGTTGCCGTTGGAGCGGTGCTCATCGCAGCGTTTGCCTTTCTTCTTCCCGCAACGAGGCGGCTGATACTGAAACGAATGCGTCCAATTTGGGAATCCACTGGGCCGCGTGTGCTCGATGTGGCCCGAGACCCAAAGCGTCTTGTCCAAGGAGTGACTGCAAGTCTCCTGACATCGCTGGCTTATGCAGTCACGCTCTTTGTGTCCGTTCGTGCCTATGGCGATGAGATTCCTCTCGCCGGTGCAGTTGTGGTGTATCTCGGCGCAGGTCTTGTTGGCTCAGTTGCACCTACCCCCGGTGGGATCGGAGCTGTAGAGGCAGCCTTAGTAGCTGGTTTGAGCGCTATTGGGGTTCCGGCAGCGGTCGCTCTTCCCTCTGCACTGTTGTATCGAACCGTCACGTTCTGGTTGCCAACGTTGCCAGGTTGGTTCTCATTTCGGTGGCTTCAGAGCCACGAGGCGATTTAGTTGGCAGCGAGACCCACCCTGAGTTTGGGTGGCGAAGTGCTAGGCGGGCGAGTTCCCGAGTGCAGCATCCATCACGGCGGTTTCTAAGTCGCTCAGCTTTTTGCTGATCTCGCGGTGTGCCTTTTTTCGTTTCACGAGGGGAAGGTTTTTTGCAACTGCGAGCGACAGGCGGATTTGGTTGAGCGCCTGATACACCTTGTCGAGAAACGCAGTTCCTGAGGCTCCGGTTTCGGGCCGCAACATGTCGAGTGTGGCAGAGAGTTTTTCAACTCGGCGCTCAAGTCGCTCTTGGCCAACTGCTGGGAGCGCCGAGTTGTAACCGCTCGTCGCATGTTCTGCCGGTAGGTCAGAGGGGGAGTAGACACCCGAGGAGCGACGGTCGTCATTCCACTGCCGCATACGAGCTGCAAGGTCGTTTCCTGCGATCAACAATTGGGCTCGAGTCTCTGGATCTTGCAGCATGCGCACTGCCTGAGCAGTAGCGGCCGCCAAGGCAGTGGCCATGGCAGCACTCGTTTTGGATTTTGATGCCATGAGCGTTCCCTTCGACCGCAACCGAGGTTACTGCCTGCCCCTGCTGTGTACTTGTTCCGGGCATCGAAGTTCAGGAAAGCTGTTAGCCCGCTCAGTGAGTCGTCATGCCTCCATCAATGACTAGCGTTTGTGCAGTCATAAAGCTCGAGGCATCGCTTGCCAAAAAGAGCGCGGCTGGAACCATCTCATCTGGCCTTGCAGGCCGCTTGATGAGTTGTGTGTCAACTGCCGCAGCCTGAAATCCCTCGGGGGCACTCAGGAACATATCTGTTGCAACCGTTCCCGGTGCGATTGCATTGGCGCGAATCCCGTCGTCTGCGAGTTCGGCTGCCATGGCGCGGGTCATTGCGAGCAGCGCCGCTTTTGCAGAGATGTACAAAGAGACGTAGCTGCCGTGGGTGTAGACGCCCGCAGTTGCAATATTGATAATCGATGCGTGGCTACTTGCACGCAAATACTCCAGAGCGTTCTGAACCAGAAAGACCGGTCCGCGCAGGTTGGTCTCGTGAGACTTGGCAAACGCCTCTGCAGTAATTGAGCCAATGGGTTGCGCAAGAGGATTGGCCGCGTTGTTCACGATGATGTCTATTCCGCCAAACTGCGCAGCAGTACGTTCAACTAGCGTTTCAATCTGTTGCAGGTCTCCCATATGGGTGGGCGCCGCAAAGGCGGATCCGCCCGAGGCAAGAATGCTCGCTACTGCTGAATCGCAGGCCTCGGCTTTTCGACTTGCGATGACCACGTTGGCGCCCATCGCGGCAAAGCCCTGAGCGATTGCGAATCCAATACCACGGCTGCCTCCGGTGATAATCGCGGTACGCCCCGTCAGGTCGAAACTTCCAAGTACTTGAGCGCGATCCATTAGGTTTCCAATCTGTCGGGTGGATTTCTCAGTGCACACTACCGAGGCGCTGCGATCAGCAGAACAGTGCGTCGCCGATCTACTCTTACGGCATGGCCAGAGGAAGCACCCGATCAACGAGTCGAGCTCTTTTCCTTGCAGCCTTTGCAGCGCTTGTGACTTCAGGGTTGATCTGCGCCTCTTGTTCCTCATCAAGTGATTCGGCAACGGCTGCAAGTTCGAGACCTGCACAATCTGCAGCACCTGAACAAAGCGTTCCCGATCAGGCTGATTGCGCTCCTCCGGCTAACACAACGCAGCTTCAGGTACGCGCAGTGGCGGGGTCCGCAAGCGATATTGATCTGCTCTCATTCGACGGCACAGTGATTCGCGGGCATTGGTTCCCCCTTGAATCAGCCACGGCTCAAGACCCTGCCCCAACGGTCTTGATGGGGCCGGGGTGGAGCTTGGCTGGAGACACCGCCGTTGATGCGGTGGGCATACTCGGCGTTGTAGGAATCGCAACACTCCGCGACGCCGGTTACAACGTTCTCACTTGGGACCCTCGCGGATTTGGTGAGTCAACTGGTGTTGCCCAAGTGAACTCAAAGGACTTTGAGGCACGCGATGTCAGTCAATTGCTTGACTGGGTGGCCACGCAGCCAGCCGCTGAACTCGACGCTGAACGCAATCCGCGAGTCGGAATGGTGGGCGGGTCCTATGGCGGAGGCATACAACTTGTGACTGCTGCAACCGATTGCCGCGTGGACGCGATTGTTCCTGTGATTGCATGGAACTCACTGAAGAGCAGTTTGTTTAGAGCAGAGACGGTGAAGTCCGGGTGGGCAGGAATTCTGAGCGATTCAAGTTCCTCGGATTCGGTAGACCCACATGTACAGCATGCCCAAGACTCTGCACTGGCAACAGGCACTCTCGATGCCGAGGATCAGGCTTGGTTCATAGCTCGTGGTCCGGCAGAGTTAGTGAACCAGATCACTGCGCCAACGTTGATTGTTCAAGGTACGGTCGACACGCTCTTTACGTTGGGTGAGGGCATCACGAACTACAACATCTTGACCAAGAACGGTGTTCCAGTATCGATGCTGTGGTACTGCGATGGCCATGGGGTCTGCCTGACAGACCCGGGGGATCCAGAGCGGGTGAGTAGAGCTGTGATTGCTTGGCTTGACCGTTATGTTGGCGAAGACGAGTCGGTCGTCACCGGCGATGGGTTCGACATCATTGATCAAGATGGGCTTCGCTACACCTCGACACGCTACGAGGTTGCAGCCGGAACGCCGCTCACGGCGAGCGGTTCAGGAACCCTCGGACTCAGTGCCGCGGGTGGCTCAGGGCCCGTAGTCATTCCAGATGGCAAGGGTTCAGCCCTGTCTGGCCTTGTCGAATCAATTACCCCCGCAGTTGCGCAAAATGCTGTGAATGTGCCGTTGCAAGTTCAGGGTGGACCACATCTTGTGGTTGGAGCTCCAGAGTTGACCCTGTCGTATTCGGGAACCAACGGTACCGGGCAGCGACCAACGCGTGTTTTTGCCCAGCTCGTTGATTCAAGTTCGGGGTTGGTGATTGGAAACCAGGTCACGCCGATTGCGGTCACCTTGGATGGCGCCGCACACAAAGTGAGTGTGCCGCTCGAAGTGATTGCCTTTGCCGCAAAAGCCGGGTCAACTCTGACACTGCAGATCGTGGCAACCACCGTTGCCTACGCAGAGCCACAATTTGGCGGCCAGATTGACTTTGACTCAATCGAGCTCAGCCTGCCGGTCATGGCCCCGGGGCAGATGACCAAAACGGCGACCTAATCTGCGCCACACGGCCGGCCAACTCGCAACTGACGCGCAGCGCGTCAGTCCCAGTACACGCTAGGCAGCAAGTCAGGCCCAGTCAGTGCTGATAGTCAAGGAGTCGTACGGGGAGTTTTTTGAGGCCGTTATTCAGGTTTGAGCGAACCCGAACGGGCTCGCCCGCGAGCTCAATTCTTCCAAAGCTGCTGAGTAGCTCAGTAAAGAACACGCGTCCTTCAAGGCGGGCCAAGTGCACGCCAAGGCAGAAGTGTTCCGCAATCCCAAATGACAAATGTGGATTTGGGTTGCGGTGAATGTCAAAGCGGTCGGGGTCATCAAAGACGGCTTCATCACGGTTAGCCGAGGTGTAATACATCACCACTTTGTCGCCTGCAGAGATCTGTACTCCACTCAATTCGGTGTCTTCAGTTGCGGTGCGGCGGAAGTAATGCAGGGGGTTTGCCCACCGCAAAACCTCTTCGACGGCACCGGGAATCAACGAAGGGTCGTTGCGGAGTTCTTGCATCTGCTCAGGGTGCTGCAAGAGTGCCCACAGCCCAGAAGACAACATGGACTTTGTGGTGTCGTTGCCGGCCGTCACGATCTGCACAAAGAAGCTTCCAAAATCCACATCGGTCATTGGCTTTCCGCCAAAATCGCCATCGAGAATCAGCGTGGTGAGGTCTTGTCGTGGTGGCTCTGACCTGCGGCGTGCAGCAAACTCAATGGCATACATCGCCATCTCGATTGAGGCGCTGTAGTCGGGCTCGTCGCCAACAACCTCGGGATCTGACCCCGAGGTCTGTCGCTCAGCAAGTGAGTGCAACAGATCCCAATCCTCTTCTGGTAGGCCCATAAGTTGGCCCATCACTTTGGTCGGCAATCCCGAGGTCACCTCATGGACGAACTCGACGGTGTCTCGCCCGGCAACCCCTGCCATCAGTTCTCGACTGATCTCGGCAATCTGCGGTTCAAGGCCGGCAATGATCTTTCCCTTGAATGGCTCCGAGAGCGGTCGCCGGTATTCGTTGTGCATCGGGGGATCCATGGCGAGCAACATCATCCGCATCATTTCAAGGTTTGCAGCATCGAGGTTCTCGAGAACAACACCTCCCTCGCTTGCAGAAAACAGATTCGGCGATCGAGACACCTTGACGACATCTGCATGAGTCAGCACCGCCCAGAACCCGGGCTCGCCGTTCATGGCCTGCCATGCCACGGGGCTGGCAGCGCGAAGGGCTGCGATCTCTGCGTGGGGAACACCGCTTGCGAAGGTATTCGGGTCGGCAAGCATGCCGATTTCTGCTTGAGTCGTCACGAGACCAGCACGTTGGGGCGGTCGAATCCTTCGGCCTCGGCGAGCATGTAATAGGCCTCTAAGGTTCCTGGGCCATCGAACACGCTCTCAATGTTTCCGTCGGCATCTAGGTTCAGGTTTGATCCATACATCTGGAACCACACGTGAGTGTCATCCTCAATACATTCCAAGGTGTGCTGCGAGCCCGCCGGCTCGTACAGGAATGACCCGGCCCGGTTGACGTAGTCGTATTCCTGGTACTTCCATGCCCCTGTTGTGGTGTAGCCGAACACAGGGCCGGTATGGCGGTGGGTCTGAATGGCGTAATTCTTCTGGAAGATGTTCTCTACAATCCACAGTCCTTGGCCGCGATCTACTTGGATCACCTTGAGCTTGTTACCGCCACCGATCTCTACAAACGGGAGTTCTTCGGCTCCCCGGTGAACTGCTTCAGTCATCTGATCCCCATTCCGACCTAGCTCATATGCGGTCGTTCTAAGTGAGCGTGCAACGGCGCACCTCATTCGCTGACAAGATAGTAGGACTTGAACAAGGAGAGACTTCAGTGAGCTTGCATGCCAAGGGTTCTATTCAAGGCCACCTCGATGATTCACTATTTTCTAGCAAGGGGCTTTCGCAGCCAACACCTAAGTACAAGTTCCCCTTAGAAGAACTTGACCCAAAAGAGGCCTATCAGGCAGTTCATGATGAACTCATGCTCGATGGCAACTCCCGACAAAATCTGGCGACGTTTTGTCAGACCTGGGAAGAGCCGCAGGTTCATGCGCTCATGGACCTGTGCATTGACAAGAACTTGATTGACAAAGACGAGTACCCGCAGGCCGCCGAGCTTGAGCGCCGTTGCGTGCACATGCTCGCAGACCTCTGGAACGCTCCCGATTCTGACAACACCATCGGCACATCCGGTATTGGGTCCTCCGAGGCCTGCATGCTCGCTGGCATGGCAGCCAAGTGGCGGTGGCGTGAACGCCGCCGAGCCGAAGGAAAGTCCACTGAGTCTCCCAATATGGTCTGTGGCCCCGTGCAAGTGGTCTGGCATAAGTTCGCAAAATATTGGGATATCGAACTCCGAGAAATCGGAATGTCTCCAGGCAAGTACTGCATGGACGTTGAGCAGATGCTGGAACTCGTTGATGAAAACACCATTTTGGTTATGCCCACATTTGGGGTGACTTATACCGGCACTTTTGAGCCAGTTCAGGAGCTTGCCGCTGCGCTTGATCAGCTACAGGCAGAGACTGGCCTTGACGTGGATATTCACGTCGATGGCGCGAGCGGTGCATTCCTTGCACCGTTTTGCGCACCGGATGTTGTCTGGGACTTTCGCCTTCCTCGGGTGAAGTCCATTAGTACCTCGGGGCATAAGTTTGGGCTTGCGCCACTTGGGGTGGGCTGGGTGGTTTGGAGAGACGTCGCAGAGCTTCCAGATGACCTCATTTTTCACGTCACGTACCTTGGCGGAGATATGCCCGTGTTTCAGATTAATTTCTCTCGGCCAGCGGGCCAGATCGCAGCGCAGTACTACGACTTTTTGAGGCTTGGCCGCGAGGGGTATCAGCGGGTCCACGATGCTTCATACGCTAGCTGCGCTGTCATCGCTGAAGAGGTTGTGAAGCTTGGCCCCTTTGAGCTGATTTGTTCAGGAGATCCAGAAACTGCAATCCCAGCAGTCACTTGGAAACTGATCGACGGAGCAGATCCGGGTTACACCTTGTACGACATCGCCGATCGACTCCGAATCCGTGGCTGGCAAGTTCCCGCCTACCCGCTCACTGGCGAGCTCAGCGATGTTGCTGTGCAACGAGTGCTGATTCGACAAGATATGAGTCGCGATCTTGTGGGCATTCTTCTTGCGGACTTCGCTGACGCTGTGGCGCACTTCGACCGTCACCCAGTCTCAGTCTCGATGACCAAGGAAGAGTCCAGCGGGTTTAGTCACCTCTAGGCGACGGCTTCGACCGCCTCACTCCTCTTGAAGAGTGAGTCGGTCGATCACGTGGCCTGCAGCAATCCTAGAAAGATCCTCAACCGTGAGCGAGGCCAGGTCGCCAACTCGGCTGAGAGCCTCGGCTGCAGGGATCTGGAGTTTGCGTTGCACGGCTAGCACCCGGGCTCCGGCGCTTCGCGCCGAAGCAAGACCAGTGAAAGAATCCTCGATCGCTACTGATCGTGTGATGTCAACGCCGAGCCTCTCTGCAGCGAGCAGATATGGCTCGGGGTGGGGTTTGCCATGGGTGACGTTGTCTCCGCTAATCACCACCTGGAAGGTTCCCGGTGCGGTGCCGGCAATGATCTGATCTGCAATCACCTGATAGGACATGGTCACGAGTGCGCAGGGAACCTCAACAGCCTTGAGCGCAGCGAGCAGATCAAGAACTCCGAGTTGCCAGGGAACTTCTGCGCCGATATCTGTCACCACGCTGTTCACCATGAAGTCAACAATCTCGGCCACGGAGAGGTCGATCCCTTTTGCCTTGAGGGCAGCGCCAGTATCGGTGAGCGCAGCCCCCACTACAGAGAGTTCGTCTTGCACGGTCCAGTTGACCTTGTACATCTGCGCAAGCTTGTGCTCTGCAGCAACCCAGTAGGGCTCTGAGTCCACCATGGTTCCATCTAGGTCCCAAAGTACGGCAGTGGGTAAGGGCATCAGGTGAATCTAGGCGGCCTGGGATTGACTCGCTGACGGAATCGGACACTTCGCAATTCCTCTTCAAAACTAGAACGCGTTATCGTTCACCCCATGGAGATCATCGACAGCGTACTGACCAACCCGGAAGCTTTTCAGCGGATGGAACACCACGAGGTGTTTGCCCAGCTGCGCCAAGAAGATCCTGTGCACTGGACCGAAGAAGAAACAGGGCCGGGCTTCTGGTCAATCACGAAGCATGCAGACCTGAAGTTGATCAACCGCGATGCCGAGGGGTTTAGCTCCGAGGCCAACGGCGTGAACATTATTGAGTTCAACGACGTGGAGTCGGGCTTTGATATGCGCGGCAAGATCATGTTGATGACTGACCCGCCGCGGCATACGCGGTACCGGCTGTTGGTCAACAAGGGGTTTACGCCTCGCATGATTGCACTTATTGAACAGCACCTGAGGTTCCGCACGGAGCTCATTGTGGATCAGGTCATCGAGGCCGGAACCTGCGATTTTGTGACCGATCTTGCAGCGGAGCTTCCACTGCAGGCAATCGCAGAGATCATGGGTGTTCCCGATGAAGACCGGCACCTGCTCTTTGATTGGTCCAACCGAATGGTTGGCGCCGATGACCCCGAATATCAAAGCGAGAACCCTGACGAAGCAACGATGGCAGCAGCAGAGTTGTACATGTATGCAGCAAGCCTTGGCGAAGCACGACGGGACGACCCCCGCGAGGATGTCGTGACCAAGCTGATCAACGCAGAGATCGACGGCGACCGCTTGACCCAAGAAGAGTTTGAGCTGTTCATTCTCCTTCTAGCCGTTGCCGGTAACGAGACCACACGCAACGCAACTGCGCACGGAATGATTGCGCTCATGGAGAACCCCGAACAGCTTGCCAAGCTGCGAAGCGATCCCGATACATACATCGATGGCGCAGTTGAAGAGGTGCTTCGCTGGGCAACTCCCGTGCTGCACTTTCGACGCACGGCTATGAAAGACCTTGAGCTACGCGGTAAGCAGATCAAAGCTGGCGACAAAGTCGTGATGTGGCACATCTCTGCGAACCGGGATGAGGAAGTCTTCGACGCTCCCTTTAGCTTCGACATCGAACGCACCCCGAACGAGCACATTGCTTTCGGTGGCGGCGGCGCTCATTACTGCTTGGGAACGAACTTGGCCCGCATGGAACTTCGGTTGATCTTCCATGAGATCGTGTCTCGGATGCAGGACATCGAATTTGATGGCGATATTGAGCGGCTTCGGTCGAACTTTATTGGCGGTGTGAAGCACATCCCAATCCGCTTCACGCCGGCCGAGCGCAAGCACGCCGAGGGCCAAACCGTTAACGACTGAGCCTAGCGAGGCGCTTGTTTGTGCTTGTGCTTGTGCTTGTGAGAAGGGCGCCTCGGCCGGGCGACCGCAGCGCTATTCGGCTACAAAATCTAGTGAGGCTGAATTCATGCAGAATCGCTGCCCGGTTGGGCGCGGGCCGTCTGAAAACACGTGGCCTAGGTGCGCTCCGCAATGGGCGCAGACGGCTTCAGTTCGAGACATCCCGTGACTTCGGTCCTCAATCAGCGTGACCTTTTCGGGGTCAAGCGCTTCAAAGAACGAGGGCCACCCAGATCCTGACTCGTATTTAGTTTCAGACGAGAACAGTGGCATTTCGCAGACGACGCAGCGGTAGGTTCCCGCATCTTTCTTGTCCCAGTAGGCGCCCGTAAACGCTGGCTCAGTGCCGGCTTGTTGAGTCACGATGAACTGTTCGGCACTGAGTCGTTCGCGAAGCTCATTCTCTGCGAGATCGGTTCTCAGCGGTGTCTCTGCGGTAGGGCCTGTTGCATCTGTCATCGGATCAACATTATCGGGGTGTGCAGCGAAGGTGATATCGGTAGGCTCATTCAAGTTGTACTGCTTATCTACTGCAGGGGCGAGTTACTTTCCCCTACTTATTGAGGAACACCATGTCCGTTGAGAACGACCAGAACCGCACCTTGCCACCTAACCCATTCGCGGATCGCGAAGACGCTGTGGTGCAACGAGAGCCAAAACTGGTTCGCACCGCAGTGCGGCAACTGAAAAAGGAAGAGGAACTCAAGCCGCTCCAAGCAGAACTGCTGGTCTTGCAGCGCTACCTAGAGGAAAACAGCAAGCGGATGATCGTGCTGTTCGAAGGCCGAGACGCGGCTGGCAAAGGTGGCACGATTCGACGAGTGACCCGTTATATGAACGAGAAGCACTATCGGGTTGTGGCCTTAGGCAAACCCACAGAAGAGCAGCGCTCGCAATGGTTCTTTCAGAAGTACATCGCAGAGTTTCCGACCGGGGGAGAGATGGTGCTCTTCGATCGCAGTTGGTACAACCGGGCAATGGTCGAGCCGGTATTTAGCTTCTGCACCGAGCAGGAGTACAAGAATTTTATGCGGGGCGTGGTTGGCTTCGAAAAGGACCTTGTTCGGCAGGGAACGATTCTGGTGAAGCTGTATTTCAGCGTGACGAAGCGTGAGCAGAAGCGACGTTTCGATCGTCGACGCAATGACCCATTGCGTCAGTGGAAACTCAGCGAGATTGACGTTCAGGCTCAAGAGCATTGGGCAGATTTCACCGACCGCAAGTACGCGATGCTTAAAAAAACCAGCACGGTAGAAGCCCCCTGGACGGTGATTCGCTCAAAGAACAAACATCTAGCAAGAATGAACGCGATGCGGGTCATCCTGAACGCTGTGGACTACGGCGAGCGCAACCCTGAAGTCAACTATGTTCCCGACCCATCGATCGTTGTCTCGGGTGCGCAGGAACTTGCGATTATGGAAGCCGATCGGATTCGCAAGGGCCGTTTCACGAGCTAGGGCGGCGGCGTCGTAGGAGCCGTCCTAAGCGCTCGCGGTTGTAGCGCTGCACCATCACGAACGGCAGGTGCGCAACAACGCCGAAGACGATCATGAACACTCCGAGTAGGGGACGACACCAGATGAGGAACAACGGACCTGCGCTTAAGTTAAGCCAGTGCACCGTCTCTGCTCGGCGGGTCTCGGCCATGAAACGCTCTAGGTGCTCAGTGGAGCGATTCGTCAGATGTCGCTTCGAGAACCCGTCAGGAAAGAGGTCGCCTTTTTCGGGTAGGCGGTCCTTCCAGTTCCGAATTTTTAACCGGCGCTGATAGAAGTTGCCCTCGTCCTCGAAACGACGTGGTCGGGTCAACCAGGTGTCGTGATCAAAGCGCCTCACGGGAACCTTATGAAGGAGAAATCCGGTGCTGAAACCAATAAAGAGCCAAGCTAGAACCGACACAACGACGGCTGCGATGTCTGGAAGCTGAATCAACACGGCTTGTGGCTTTGAGTTCCAAGAGGGATTGCCCGTCCACGCCAGGTGACACTTCGGCGAACGTAGGTCCGCCAGAGTGACCATCCGAAGATGCAGAAAAAGAACGCTAGGAGCACAGGAAAAACTGCTGCTGTTCTCAAGCCGAAGTTTCCGACATTGTGGAACATCCACACCAGTTGAGCGGTAAAGGCGAAGTAGACCGCGAACGCTACCCAGATGGGCTGGGAGCCGAGTGCTGCTTCTACGGCTAGCCCGGTTGCGCTACCTAGGCTTGTCAGCCAGAGGACCGCAGCAAGAAGCCGTAGTGGGTGAGTTGCACCAGCCCCGGTAGCAAAGTTCTTTGCCCAGCCCTCGCAGAGTTGGCGCAGGCCGTTTGGGTACATCCGAAACTTCACGAGATCGGCTCCACGGAACAGTTCCACGGGTTGCCCGCTACTGCGATAGTTCGCCGCAAGCGCTAGGTCTTCGACCACTTCATTTCGTACTGCCTCATGGCCGCCGGCAAGGAGGTAGCTTTCATCACATGTGACCAGCACCGGCCCGAATGCGCCTCGTGACTTGGTTCGCGAGGCCATGGCGGTTCCCATCAACGCAATCACGTTGAACAGCGCAGAAAGCTTCTCGTAGGGCCGCTTCGTTTCATGCCAAGGCTGAACCGAAACTAGAGCCCCTGAGGCTTTCTGGTAATCAACTAATAGTTGGGCAACGGTTTGCTCAACTCGCACATCAGCGTCAAAGAAGATCAAGCCTCGGTCCGTGTCGGTGGAGCTGTTACGAAGGTGCTCAACTCCGCTGTGACATGCCCAACTCTTGCCCGTCCAACCTTCGGGCAGGTCTGCTGCATCGATGACTTCAACCCCAGCAAACTCAGATGCGATATCGGCGGTGCGATCTGTGGAATGGTCATTCACTACGACCACGCGATTGCCTGCTACTGGAAGTGCCGCAAGGTCGCTCAGCAGAAGTCCGATGGAATCGGCCTCGTTCCGTGCCGGAATAATCACGTCAAAGGGGCGGCCTTGGCCTACGTTTCTAAGCCCGTTGGGAGTCGAAAGAGGTTGTTCGCTCTCTGCAGCGGTGCTCGTAGCGGCCAACTGCCGGACGGTCTTCGTTCGTCCAAAAAGTATCCATCCCAGAGTCCACCCGAGAAAACAGAACACAATTGTGAACACGTACCTGAGCCTCTCTCAGTCCTTGCGAGACAGACCTCTGCACGGTTGCAGGAATGGTGACTGAGAAGCAGGAGTCTACCGCTGATACTGTCAACCACGTTGAGCGGGCCATACGACCTTGGGAGTTTCTGTGTTGAAGTTCACTGATGAGCACGATTCGTTTAGAGCCATGGTCAGGGACGTGGTTCAAAATGAGATTGATCCCCACGCTGATGAGTGGGAGCAGGCTGGGATGTTTCCGGCGCATCGTCTGTTTAAGAAATTCGGCTCGCTCGGGCTCTTAGGACTTGAGTACTCAGAAGATGTTGGCGGTGCCGCTGCAGACCACAGCTACACCATGATCTTTGGCGAGGAAATCGGCCGAGCGGCATCGCTCGGGGTTGCCATGGCGCTGTCAGTGCAAACCGATATGGCCACGCCTTCTTTGCACCAGTTCGGTACAACTGAGCTGAAAGAGAAGTTTCTTGTCGGAGCTATAACTGGTGACCAAGTAGCTGCGGTTGGAATTAGCGAAGCTGACGCGGGAAGCGATGTTGCGGGCCTTCGCACTCGCGCTGTGATCGACGGTGACGAATGGGTGATCAACGGGTCAAAGATGTGGATCACCAACGGGGCGCAGGCAGATTGGATCTGCTTGCTGTGCCGCACCTCGGATGAGGGCGGTTTTCGGGGAATGTCGCAGATCATTGTTCCCACAGACTCCGAAGGCTTCTCGGTGAGCCGAACCCTTGACAAGCTCGGCATGCGAGCTTCAGATACTGCCGAGCTGAGTTTCACTGACGTGCGTGTGCCAGTTGAATATGCCATTGGTGAAATCGGCCGAGGCTTTCAGCAGCAAATGAGTCAGTTCCAAAACGAGCGCATGATTGCCTCGTATCAGATGGTGGGAGCGATTGAACATGCGCTCAACCGGACGGTGGCTTATCTCAAAGAACGAGAGGCCTTTGGCGCTCCGCTGTTGGCAAATCAGTCGTTGCAATATGAGCTTGCTGACCTAGCGTCGGAGCTCGACATGATGCGCCATCACAACTGGGCGGCAGTGGCTGCTTATATGGACGGCCAAGACATCACTCGGCACGCAACGGTGGCCAAGTTGCGCTCGGCTCGCCTGGCCCGGCGCA
Organism: Actinomycetota bacterium; assembly: GCA_009701845.1. Lineage (GTDB taxonomy): Bacteria > Actinomycetota > Acidimicrobiia > Acidimicrobiales > Microtrichaceae > IMCC26207. The sequence goes on along the minus strand of WLJI01000002.1, from coordinate 36,961 downwards.
TGGCCGATCTCGCCGTTCAGTACCACGGCGGCATGGGATACGTAGAAGAGAACTGGCCTGCGCGGTTCTACCGCGACACTCGCTTGTGGTCGATCGGCGGGGGAGCGGATGAGGTTATGTTGCGCACTCTTGCTCGCATGAATGGCATCATCGGGGACTGACTGAGCTAGTTGCTTCAGAGCATGTAGCTTTGGGAGATAACAACTCATCCGGGGAGCTCGCACCAGCGGGCTGAGAAAGTGGCTCAGGGCCACTGACCCGCAACCTGATCTGGGTAATGCCAGCGGAGGGAGATTCATAGTGGAATGTGTGAAGAGCGCCGTTGTGTTTTCTGGCGGGCCGCACCCTGAAGTGACAGCGCCGAGCGTCTTCAGAGCATCTGCTGCTGTCGATGCAGCGTTCGTTGTAGCAGCTGACTCTGGGCTGCACCTTGCGTTGGCATGTGGGCGCATGCCCGACCTAGTTATTGGCGACATGGACTCCGTGGATCAGCCACTGCTCGATCAAGCAAGGCAAGCCGGTGCAGAGATCCGACCCTTTCCTGCAGACAAAGATGCAACCGATCTTGAGCTCGCTCTCGAGGCGGTGATGGCCTGCGAGGCCCACGAGATTCGTAACCTCACCGTCATTGGCAGCGGATCTGGGCGCGTAGACCATCTCTTTGGTGGGCTCTTGTTGTTAGCCGCTGAGCGATTTGCCAACATGCGTATTGACGCATTCTTTGACTCAACCTATGTGGCAATCGTTCGTGACTCTTGGGAGTTCTCGGCCGAGCCTGGGCAGGTGTTGTCCGTCATGGCACTGAACGGAACCGCCTGTGGGATTGTGAGCAGGGGGCTGCGCTGGACCTTTGGCGGTGAGGCTCTAGAGCCGGGCTCAACCCGCGGAGTCTCGAACGAGATTTTAGATTCAGTTGCACATATCAGCGTGGAGTCCGGCGTCGTAGCGGTCATCCTGAATCAAGAAAGGGAGCCATGACATCGAACAGCTTCTTCAGATCAGCAGTCAGAGGTTGTTTGGTTCTTGTAGTCGCAGCGGTTCTGCTGTTGGCCAGTGCTTGCAGTTCTAGTACGAACTCCGCATCAGACGTTGCGCAGGACTCACGGGAAGCGAAAGAAGTCGTACTCGTTACCTACGATGCGTTCGCCCTTCCAGAAGAGGCAGCAGCAGAGTTCACAAAGCAAACCGGTGCCACCATCAAAGTTGTAGCCACCGGAGACACAGGAACCATGTTGACCAAGGCGCTGTTATCGGCAGGGTCACCAGAAGGCGATGTGATTTTTGGCATCGACAACACTCTGGCAACTCGAGCGTTAGAAGAGGAACTGCTTGTTCCCTTTCAACCCGAGGTCATTGAAGGCGTTCCAGAGAAACTGCGCCCTCTGGGTGCGGCCGGAGACCTTCTGGTTCCGATCGACACTGGTGATGTGTGCATCAACATCGATCAGGAGTGGTTTGCAACGAACGGCATTGAGCCGCCCACCACAATGGCGCAACTGACTGACCCTGCCTATCAAGACCTGCTCGTTGTCGAGAGTCCAGTCACCTCTTCTTCGGGTCTTGCGTTTCTCATTGGAACCGTCGCTCGCAGCGGGGAGCAGGGCTGGCCGAAGTACTGGCAACAACTGAAAGACAATGGGGTGCGAGTCCGCCCGAGCTGGGATGATGCGTACTACAGCGACTACACCGTTTCTGGCGGAGACCGACCGCTGGTGCTGTCCTACGCCTCGAGTCCGCCCGCAGAAGTGGTCTTTAGCGAGGGCGAACGCACCGAGCCTGCCTCGACTGTCATGTTGGAGAGCTGCGTAGCGCAGATTGAGTACGCCGGAGTGCTTGCCGGAGCGCCGGAGCCAGAACTTGCTCAGCAACTCCTGAAGTTCATGCTCAGTCCCACATGGCAACAGGCTTTGCCGCTCACGAACTACGTCTTTCCCGTCACGGCCGTTGCATTGCCAGAGGTCTTTGAGCGCTTTGCGCCCCGCGCCGCCGAACCACTCAGCATTGCCCCAGAGGTAATCGCTGCCCAACGCGAGGTTTGGATTGAGCAGTGGCGAGAAACAATGGAGTGAAGGTTCTCAACGATCAGCGCTTAGCCGCGCGCCAGAGTTCCCAACCTTCGAGCGTCACGATGGGGCACGTATCGAGGGTTGGGAACATCGTGGTAGCGGCTGTCTTAGTCATGATCGCTCTACCTGTTCTCGCCGTTTTATTGCGCGCTGTTCGGCCCGATGGGGTGTGGAGCTCCGAGGCACTAACTCGCATACTTGGATCACCTCGGACATGGCGGCTCATTGCAGTAACCATTGCCCAAGCGCTGGTGTCCTGCGCCTTTACGGTGGCCGTTGGCGTTCCAGTTGCTTGGGTTCTCTCGCGATTTCGTTTCGCTGGAAGATCGCTGATTCGCACCCTTGCGACGGTTCCCTTTGTGCTGCCCACCGTGGTTATCGGTGCAGCGTTTGCCACGGTGCTCGGACCGCAGGGGGTAGTCGACGCACGCGGAACTTGGTGGGCGATTATTGCAGCACAGTTATGTTTCAATCTGGCAGTAGTAATTCGCACGGTGGGCGCATCGCTGACTGGCTTGGACCCAAATCAACAGGCCGCTGCGCGATTACTAGGGGCCTCTTCTTTTGAGGCGGCTCGGCGGGTGGTCTTGCCAGCGGCCCTTCCCGCTATCGCTGCTTCCGCAGTCGTGGTGTTCTTGTTTTGCTTCACTAGCTTTGGTGTAATCGTCATGCTGGGCGGAGGTGCAGTCACCACAGTTGAAGTAGAAATCTGGACGCGAGCAACCCGGCAATTTGATATCTCAGGCGCAGGAGTTTTGTGCGCAGTTCAACTCGCTGCAGTAATCGCCACGCTCAGCATCCACAGCCGGATCAGCAAGAAAAGGCCGAGCACTTCGGTGTTGCATGTGCGCCGCTCAGACCGTGTGCCGCGCTCATGGTCAGAGTGGGCCGCCGTTGCCGCAGGTGTCGGTGCAATCCTCATTATTTGTGGGCTGCCACTAGCGGCGCTCTTTGAGCGTTCGCTTCGCGTAGGACCCGGCTTCGGGTTCGCTCATTGGCAACACCTTGGTTCTGCTGCGGCAAGGACGGGCCTGAGCGTGGATCCACTCTCTGCGATATCGCGTTCACTCATCACAGCGAGTAGCGCAGCAGCAGCAGCGGTGTTTCTTGGCGTTCCCTCGGCCAGAGTCATTGCTCGCAGACCCGGGGGGAGTGCCGATCGGATCTTGCTGTTACCTCTGGGCGTTTCTGCCACCACACTTGGCCTTGGGCTCTTGCTGATTGGTGGCAAGCCGCCACTCGACCTGCGGGGTTCGCTCTGGCTCGTGCCCGTAGCTCAGGCACTAGTTGCTCTTCCCCTCGTTGTGCGAGCAGTGCTGCCTGCGCTCCAAGCACTTCCAGCATCGCTAGACGAATCCGGCCGACTGCTTGGAGCAGGTGCCCTAGAGCGCTTTTGGCGAATTGAATTACCTGCGATTCGCTCGGCAGTAGTTGCTGGCGCCGGACTAGCTTTTGTGGCCTGCCTCGGGGAGTTCGGCGCCACGGTGTTCCTTGTTCGAACTGCTCAACCAACAGCGCCGGTTGCCATTGAGCGTCTGCTGAGCCGCCCAGGAGGTGCTGGCTTTGGCCAAGCCATGGCCTTGTCCTGCATTCTCGTGGCTGTGTGTGGCTGCGTGCTTTTGGCTGTGGACTACCTTGCCTCGGGTGATGATGGCCTTGACCTGGCTTTCTAGCCGACCCCCAATTGCAGCTTCTCTTGCGAAGGTCCCTAGTCAGGGTCCCTCGCAGGACAACTCAAGTTCGGATTGTCTCAGAGCGAAGAACGGGTAGACAAGAGTTGGCAAATAAGTAAACACTGGGGAAGAGTCCCCCATCTTGGTGATCCCACCGGACTGTGGCTGTACCATTGATGCCGTTGCAGCGACCTGAGATTCGCTGCCACCCTCCTCATGCGGAACCGGGCAGAATGATCAACTCACGAACAACGATTGCGATACTTGCCTGTCTGAGCGCGGTTGCTTTTTCGGTTTCGGGCGTTTCGGCACAGGGGGGAGGTGCCGATCCGGGCGCTCCGAGCACTAGTGTTTTGCCTGAAGATTCGGCGAGTTCCACGACCTCGGTTGCTAGCGAGTCAAGCTTGCCTGTGACGGTTCCAACTAGCACGCCCGATCAAACTTCCTCGCCTACAACGACCTACTTGCCGCCCATTCCGGACGAACTGATCAATGATCCTCGTGTGCCATTTCTCGTAGACCCAGGAGATGGCGATGGCATCGACGTACCCATCGCGCAGTTCAGCTTTGACCCGCAATCAGTAGCGGTGCTGCCCGAGCGAGTGGCAGGTGCCCAAGCAGCGCTACTTGAGAGCCAAGCAAATCTTGATCAAATACAACAGCGTGTTGCAGAGAAAACTCAGAGCGTTCTAGATCTCACGGCTGAACTCGAGCAGTTGTCTGCTGGCGTGAGGACCGCTGTGACAAAGACTGCAACCGCTCGACGGCGCCTTCGAGACCATGCCGTGACTGCCTATGTGCAGGGGCGGGCCGAAGACAAACTAGCGCTGCTCAATAATAATGATTTTGTCGATATTGGTGTAGCCCGGAGCTACCTTGCGGTTGTTGCCCGCCAGCATGACCGACTGCTGCGCAACTACGAACGACAGAGCAACGCTCTGGGTACATCTGAAGCGCGCCTAGCCTCAGACCTGGGAGTAGCACAGTCGGTCTTGGCCCAAACCTCTGCTCAGGTACAGCCTGCCGTGGAGGCAGTAGCTGCGGCTACAGCGCAGCTTCAGGCCTATGAGTCTGGCGCTCATGCCTATATCAACGGGTTTGTGTTTCCCGTGGCTAGCGAAGTGGAGTTCATCGACAGCTGGGGATATCCACGTATGACGGGCACCCCCTCGGCGCACTGGCATCAAGGAACGGACATCTTTGCGGACTACGGCACGCCCCTGATTGCTTCAGAGAACGGCACCATCGCTCGTGTAGGAACTGGCACTCTCGGCGGCAACAAGCTGTGGGTGGTGGGTGAGTCTGGAACCGAGTATTACTACGCACACTTGTCGGCATTTGCTCCAGGAGTGTCTGACGGAATGCGCGTCACGGCGGGGCAGCTCGTTGGGTACGTGGGAGATACCGGAAACGCTCGCGGAACCTCACCGCACTTGCATTTCGAGGTGCACCCCGGCGGTGGAGATGCAGTGAACCCGTACCCGCTACTGAAAGCTGCTTACGGTAATCGGACGGTGTTCAGGGCGACTGCTCCCGCAGCGGAACCGGCAGCTGTCCCGACACCAGAACAGGCCGCAGAACAGGCCGCAGCCCCTGCTACAGACCAAGCAGTCGGCGCAGCGCCCGAAGCGGGTGTGGGGGGCTAGCCAGTCAGGTGACGTCAATCCTGGCGTTTGGGCGGCAGAATGGGCAGATGGTTTTTCTTTGCCCCGAAGCAGTTAGTCAGAGCTACTAGTGGAAGTCACTGCAGTTCTCGCTGCCCCGGTTGCTCCTGAATTGCTCTTCGACTTGATTACCGATTTGGGCCGATACCCCGACTGGTTAGACATCGTTCCTCGCTCTCGACCCGTTGAGCCTGACCCAGATGACTCCGGGCCAGCTTGGTCGGTTGATCTCCGAGGGCAGTTGGGGTTGCTCAGTCGCTCAAAGCGATTACGGATGGTCAGAACGCAGTCTGAGTCACCGCGAATTGCAAGATTCGAACGCCGCGAGCTGGATTCGCGCAACCACAGCAGTTGGGTTCTGGAAGCACAAGTTCAGCCGTTAGGTGAAGCTCAATGCGAGCTCACTATGTGGTTGCATTACGGGGGAAGCATGTGGGTTCCCATGCTCGACCGCCTCCTAGCAGATGAGATCGAGCGTTCTCGCGGACGCCTATTGAACGTTCTTGGAGTGAGTTCATGACAACACGTGTGTGGCCGGGACGGCCGTACCCACTAGGCGCTACTTGGGACGGGGCAGGCACCAACTTCTCTGTGTTTTCAGATGTGGCCGAGAGGGTCGAGCTGTGCTTATTCGATGATCGCGGCGCAGAACTCATTGTGGATTTGCCCGAGTGCGTGGGCTCAGTTTGGTTCGGTTACCTGCCCGATATTGGGCCGGGAATGCGTTACGGCTTTCGCGTCTGCGGGCCCCGGCGAAGCGATGCCGACCTCAACTTGCAGTCGAAGTTGCTACTCGACCCGTATGCCAAGGCAATCGCAGGGGCTATTCAATGGAACGACGCAGTTGATGCCGAACATGAAACAGGTACCGACTCGGCGCCGTTTGTGCCGCGTTCGGTGGTAATCAACCCTTGGTTTGACTGGGGGCAAGACCGCTCTCCGGCTCGACCATGGAATGAGACTGTTCTCTACGAAGCACATGTGAAGGGCCTGACCCAGCTGCACCCCGGGGTAGAGAAGGAACACCGGGGTTCGTACCTTGGCGTATGTTCCCCGGCCATTGTGGAACACCTTCATTCACTCGGTGTGACTGCAATTGAACTCATGCCCGTGCATCAGTTCATTCATGATCGCCGCCTTGTGCAGATGGGCCTGCGCAACTACTGGGGATACAACTCGATTGGATTCTTTGCTCCACATAACGAGTACGCAGTAGGCGGCCAAGCTGGGGAGCAGGTGCAGGAGTTCAAAGTGATGGTCAAAACCTTGCACCAAGCTGGCATTGAGGTGATCTTGGACGTGGTGTACAACCACACTGCCGAGGGAGGCCGGGGTGGGCCGCTACTGAGCTTCAAGGGACTCGATAACGGTGCTTACTACCGGCTCGACCCTCAGGATCAGCGCCAATATGTTGACTACACCGGTACGGGGAACACACTCAACATGCGCCACCCCCATGTGCTTCAACTCATCATGGATAGCCTGCGCTACTGGATTGAAGAGATGCATGTAGATGGGTTTCGTTTTGACCTTGCCGCAACGTTGGCGCGCGAGTTACATGATGTCGATCGCCTCAGTGCATTCTTTGACCTCATTCAACAAGACCCGGTAGTGAGCCAAGTAAAGCTGATTGCCGAGCCATGGGATGTCGGCGAGGGCGGCTATCAGGTTGGCAATTTTCCGCCACTCTGGTCCGAGTGGAACGGTCGATACAGAGACTGTGTCCGAGACGTCTGGCGGGGCCACGTTGGCCAACTCGGAGAGTTTGCCGCGCGCCTGACCGGATCCTCGGACCTCTATCAAGCCGAGGGGCGTCGACCGCATGCGAGTATCAACTTTGTGACTGCGCACGACGGGTTCACGCTGGCAGACATGGTCAGCTACGAACACAAACTGAACCAGGCCAACGGTGAAGAGAATCGCGATGGCACAGACGACAACCGCTCGTGGAATTGCGGGGCAGAGGGTCCAACTGATTCCCCCGAGGTGCTGCAGTTGCGCAAGCGGCAACAACGCAACTTGCTCTCGACGCTCGTGTTGTCGCTTGGTGTGCCGATGCTGGTGGCAGGTGATGAGATCGGAAGGACTCAGCTAGGCAACAACAATGGCTTTGCTCAAGATAATGAGATCTCTTGGGTGAACTGGCCCGAGGCAGATCTTGAACTCCTCGAATTTACTCAAGGTCTGATTCATTTTCGGCAATCAAATCGCGTTTTACAAAGGCGCAAGTTCCTGACCGGGCAAGCTGTGAGGGATGGCGGACAGGTCGATGTTGCCTGGTTTAGTTCTGATGGCACCGAGATGGAATCTGGCCACTGGCACGAGGGCTCACAGAGCTTAGGTGTGTGGCTCAACGGCGACCTAGATGAGCTAGGCCCTCGGGGAGAGCGACTCTGCGGTTCTACGCTGATGCTGTGTTTCAACCTCGGTCATGAAGAGATCGCATGGCAGCTTCCCAGCGAGAGCTGGGGAAAGCATTGGTTATGTCGAGTCGACACCGAACATGCCCAAGCGCGTACCACTGCGCATCAAGCACATGGCAGTATCACGTTGGCAGCAAGAAGCGTTCTGGTCCTAGAGGAATACGTTGCTGACTCCACCCATGAAGCTGCGCTCAGCAAACTGCGCTCAGCACACTAATCGGCTCTTAGCTGCCTGAGGCTCGCCGAGCAGTCCAGCGTGACTGGTTTCTCTGGAGGTCCAACGGCAGCCCAAAGCACTCGCTGAGCAACTCGCTAGTCAGCGTTTCCGTAAGAGGTCCGGCTCCAAGTATCCGACCCTTCTGAAGCGCCAGCACATGGGTAAAACTCGGGGGGATCTCCTCGACGTGATGAGTCACCAAAATGATTGGCGGTGCAGAGGGGTCAGCGGCAAGTGCGCCTAGTCGATCCACGAGGAGTTCACGGCCCCCAAGGTCAAGCGCAGCGCTCGGCTCGTCAAGCAAAATCAGATCAGGGGCCGACATGAGTGCCCGAGCTAGCAAAACTCGTTGACGCTCCCCAGACGAGAGTGATCCATAGGGCCGCTGAGCTGTGAATCCGACGTCTTGAGACTCCAGAAGTCCTCTCGCTTTGTCACTATCGGCTTGGTCGTAGTGATGCCACCAAGGTTCTAATGCTGCAAACTTGGCGCACATCACGACCTCAGTTGCAGTGAGTTGTGGCCGAATCATGTCTGCTAGTGCGGGGCTCACAAGTGCCACCCTGCGGCGTAGCTTTCGTACGTCGGTGTGGCCGAGTTCCTCGCCGAGCAACTTCACCGAGCCGCAGCTTGGGTGTTCGTACAAAGAGCAGATCCGAACCAGAGAGGTCTTGCCGCTGCCGTTTGCGCCAAGAACGATCCAGCTTGAGCCAGCCTCGACAACAAAGTCGATTTCATCCAGCAGACGAGTGCCGTTGCGGGTCAAACCGACTCCCGTCAGCCGCAGCACCGGCGGCGTCGGGAACTGTTCCGCCGAGTTCTCCTGCGGCACATGTGCTGCCTGCTCGGTCATTGGGCAGTGGGCGTGGAAAGTGCGTCGGAGTCTGTTACCTGACTGGCTGAAGAAGGCTCTGGTTCATTGAACTGCGGCCCAAATCGCTCCTCGAGTGAAGCTTCCATGGCCTGATTCAAAAGCTCAAGCCCAACGAGCGCCTGCTCTGCCTGTTCGGGTTCTAGGCGCTGAAGCAGGCGGTTGAGTCCTGACCCAACGAGCTCGTCGCCGAGATGCATGGTTCGGGTTCCCTCTGGCGTGAGCGACAACATGACGCGCCGGCGGTCACTCGGGTCGGCCGAACGCTCTACATAAGAGCGGGCCACAAGGCCATCGACCACTGAAGTCATCGAAGAGGCGCTCACCCCAAGCAGTGCTGCAACGTGAGTGGCAGGACGTGACCGCACAGCGAGAAACACCAGCACCCGATATTGGGGAAGTGTCAGTTCTCCTTCGGCGAGAGCGGTTCCTGCAACCTTGGCCAGCCTCGCAGCGGCGCGCACAGCATCAGCGCTACGCAGTTTCGAGCTCGAATCCGGCAACATGAGGAGCCATGCTACCCGCCGAGGTTGAAGAACCCGTGGTGTCACGGCTTCGATTAGTAACTCTCGGCCAAGGTCTCGGTGAGCCAGAAGTACTGCCAAGGTCAGGGTTTCAGTTGTTGTGGCAGTAAGCTATGGGAATTGTTGGATCTCTTCTGGTGACTGATCTCGCATGACGCTGCTCGGATTTGCCGCTGTGCTGCTTTTGGTGCTGGCCAACGCCTTCTTTGTGGCGATTGAGTTTGGCCTTGTCGCAGTTGACCGCAATCAACTGCAGAAACTCGCCGATGACGGCAGTCGCGCTGCTATTCGTGCTGCTGCTCTTCAACAGCGACTCTCATACAACCTGTCGGGTGCTCAACTTGGAATCACCATCTGTAGCCTCGGCCTTGGTGTGCTTGCGGAGCCAGTTGTTGCCGTTGCGCTTGAACCTTTTGTTGGGAACCTTGTCGGTGAGAAACGAGCGCTCGGTATTTCGGTGCTGCTCGCGTTGTTGTTCACCACGGTGGTGCAGATGGTGGTCGGCGAGTTGGTTCCAAAGTCCGTGGCAGTTGCTAAGCCATTACCAACCGTATTGGCACTTTCGGCGGTGTTTCGAGGGTTCAATTTAGTTTTTAGTCCCGTGATCTTTGGCTGCAATGCTCTAGCCGAACGACTCGTTCGGCTCTTTGGGGTTGAACCCAAAGAAGAACTCTCGAGCGTTCGGAGCCGCCAGGAACTCAAGCGCCTAGTGACATCCTCGGCCGAGAGCGGCACCTTAGACAGCAAGGATGCCGATCTACTGAACCGCACGTTCAGGTTTGGTGAAAAAACTGCTGCTGATGCCCTTACGCCGCGGGTCAGCGTTGAAGCGCTCCCGCTTGACGCTCTTGTTGGTGACCTCATGGAGCTGACGGCAGCCACTGGCCTGTCTCGGTTCTTGGTTGTTGAAGAAGACCTTGACCATGTTGCCGGCGTAGTTCACATCAAAGACGTTCTCGGCGTTGACGCAGACAAGCGCTCTGAGTATCCGGTGCGCCGCCTACTGCGCTCCGTGCTAGCAATTCCGGAATCCAAGAATCTGGAATCGCTGATCGTCGAGTTGCAGGGGGCTGCAGGGCAATTCGCGCTTGTCGTTGATGAGTACGGCGGCACTGCGGGAATCATCACACTCGAAGATGTGCTGGAAGAAATTGTGGGTGACATCGACGATGAGCACGATCCGCAAAGCAGCACTCCATCGGTACGGCGTTGGCAGGGAGCACACTTGCTCTCTGGGTTGCTTCACCCCGATGAGGTACTAGAAGCGTGCCAATTTGAGATGCCCGATGGCCAGTTTGAAACACTCGGCGGGTTTGTGCTCGCCACGCTTGGTCACATCCCAGACGTGGGCGAACAGTTCTTGTGCAATGGCTGGAGCGTCGGGGTTGAAGCAATGGAGGGTCGCCGAGTGGCGACGGTCAAACTCGTCGCTCCGGTTCCAGAAACACTTGCAGGCACCTTGCCCGCTAGCGATTCTCTTGGCGACGGGCAGGGCAGCGCATGAACCCCTTGTTGATCCTGTTGTTTGGACTGATCCTGATATTGGCGAACGGCTTTTTTGTTGCCGTGGAATTCTCGTTGATGGCCGCAAGAAGGGGCCGAATTGAGGAGCTTGCCGAGGCCGGATCGATGGGGGCCCGTCGCGCCTTAGAGGGTATGCGTAACCTCAATGTGCAACTCGCAGCGAGCCAACTTGGAATCTCTGTGGTCTCGTTGTTGCTGGGTTGGTTGATTGAGCCAGTGGTGGGCGCTGCGTTTGAGAACCTCTTTGGTCTGACGGCTCTTCCCGAGGGCATCTCAAATGCCTTAGGTCTTGCACTAGGACTCATCATCATTGCTTTGGTTCATATGGTTGTCGGCGAGATGGTTCCAAAGTCCCTTGCTCTGTCCGCTCCCGAGGCCGTGGCTGTGGCTCTCGCCCCAGTGCATCGAATCGTGGTGGCGTTGGTGCGCCCGGCAGTTGCTGGTTTGTATTGGCTAGCTCGGATTGGTACCCGAATGGTTGGTGTGGAACCAGCGGATGAATTGGCGCAAGCACATACGGCACCCGAGCTTGCTGTCATGGTCGCAGAGTCTCGAGCGGGGGGAGAGTTGCAGCTAACGGAGCATGAGTTGCTCGTTGGCGCACTCGGGTTTTTGCAGATACGAGTTGCAGATGTGATGGCTCCTCGACAGCACCTAGTCACGGTGCCGAACACAGCAACAGTGGCTCAAGCGGAAGAGCTCGTGCATGAGTCGGGGCATTCACGAGTGCTGGTACTTGGCGCTGGAACTGACCAAGTCACGGGCTTTTTGCATGCCAAAGACTTGATTGCGGTTCCAGCAGAAAAGCGCAACGGGCTGCTTCCCCCGGGCATTGTGCGAGTGGCGCTGAGCGTAAAGTCGGAGGACCGCCTAGAAGACCTGATGCAAAAAATGCGCCGTACCCGCCGTCACGTAGCTGTCGTCATGGATCAAGGCCATCTGCTTGGCCTCGTGACACTTGAAGACATTCTCGAAGCAATCGTCGGCGAGATTAGCGACGAGTCTGACGGTGGACTCTTGGCGCACCCTGACCTGCAAAAAGGCCATGTGAAGGGCGAGGTGCTTGACCAAGACGAAGAACCTGCCGCAGGAGAGGAGCCCTTGTGATGGGTTCAGCGCGAACTCGCGTCCTGAAACGCTTTTCTGCTCAATATCAGCAGTCAGCTCCCTGCATCACGGTGATCTCGCCGCATTTTGATGACCTCCCGCTGTCGCTCGGGCAAAGTCTGCGCAACGGCGTTCTTTCTAGGTGCCAGGTGCGCGAGCGTGTGGTTTTCGGTAGGAGTTCTTGGACCGAGTGGGTTCGCCCAACCCCCGAACGTTCGCCTGCTATCAGCCTCTGGCGAAGAGCCGAAGAGGTTGCTGCGTCAATGATGTTTGGTTTCGACTGGACAGCTGCGCAGTGGCCTGAGGCACTTCTGCGGCGTGGGGCGGGTTTTGGTCCAGACATGTTGGACTCAAGGATCGACCTCTCTGCTGATGCGCTCATTCCAGAGATCTCGGGTTGGCTTGAAGCAGTAATCAGTTCTCGGCAGCGGGCCAACAAGGCGCGGCCAGAGGTGCTGCTAGTAGCTGCTGGACTCGGCGGGCATATTGATCACCGTTTGCTTGCACATGCCGCAGCAGCCCTCGTGGGTCAGGTTGACACGCCTATTGGTTTTTATGAGGACCGACCGTATGTGTCGTTCCTGTCAGCCGACCAGATCACAGGCCAGCTTGCATCGCTCGGTCTGCAGTTCGAAGCAGTTGATGTTTCAGCAAAGGTTCAGGCTTCGACTCAAGCAGCAGCTCGGCTCTGCTATCCCAGCCAGATGAAGCCTTTCTTTCGAGAAGCCATGGACCTTGACCGAGCACACGGCGCCTGTGAGCGAGTGTGGTTTCCAGTCGGTACGCGTCCAGAGTGGTTCGGGCCTAGCTAGCTCAGGATCGCGCCAATGCTCACCACCGAACTGGGGCTGTTTTCGCACCTCAGCTAGGACGATCCGTAGAGCGTTGCGAGGGCTTGTAGCCTTGCTGTGTGCTCTTGTACGACACCGCCCGTCAACAGATCGTTCCCTTTGATCCTCCCGATCACATCGTCACGATGTACACCTGCGGCATTACGCCCTATGACTCCACTCATTTGGGCCATGCCGCAACGTACCTCACCTATGACGTTTTGCAGCGAAGGCTTCGAGACCTCGGTCACGAAACGCGCTGCGTGCGAAATATCACTGACGTTGATGACAGCATCCTGCCGAAGGCAAAGGAACTCGGCGTGCACTATTTGGATCTTGCAGCCTCCGAGCTTGCTCGATTTGATGCCGATATGGAGCGACTTGAGATGCTGCCGTCTTGGTCCGAGCCGCGAGCAACCTCGGCGATCCCAGACATCCGTGGCTTCATTGGCATGGTCTTAGATCAAGGCTTTGCCTATCAAGCTGGTGGCGCGGTGTACTTCGAGGTTTCTAAGTTTCCCAAGTTTGGTCAGATCAGCCACCTGAGTCGTGAAGAGATGCTGTTGCTCGCGCAGGAGCGCGGTGGCAACCCTGACGACCCGCATAAGCGCGACCCACTCGACTTTGTCCTCTGGCAGCCGAGTCTGCCTGACGAGCCTTCTTGGGATTCCCTGTGGGGGCCAGGTCGCCCTGGTTGGCACATTGAGTGTTCTGCATTGTGTCTGCGCGAGCTAGGGACCTCGATCGACTTGCATGGTGGGGGATCTGACCTGATCTTTCCTCATCACGAATGTGAAGCTGCTCAATCTGAGGCTGCAACAGGTGAGCCGTTGGTGCGGCATTGGATGCACCAAGCAATGGTCCGTATGGACGGCGAGAAAATGTCGAAGTCGCTCGGCAATCTTGTGTTTGTGTCCGATCTGTCGCTGACCTGGGACCCACGAGCGATTCGTCTGGCATGTTTGGGTCATCACTACAGAACAAGTTGGGAGTGGCAGGCCTCGCTCATGACCGAGGCCACAGAGCGCCTACTCGCATGGGTTGCTGCCGGTTCGGCAACGGCAAACAGCTCAGATGCTTCTGCTGATTCACTCTTGGTGCTTGAGCAGGTTCGCCTTGCCCTTGACAGTGATCTTGATACGCCAGCAGCGCTGAGCGCCATCGATTCAGCAATCAGTCAAGGCGATGCAACCGGAGCGGATATCCAACAGGCTGCGCAACTGCTTGGAGTTGACTTGTCTCGGCCAGTTCTGCTCACAGGTGAGCCTTTGCTGTGAATTCTGTCTACTCATGCCCATTTCACAGCGTGCGCGTTATAGGATCAGAACTCGGGTTGATGAAAGGCATTAATGGAGCATAGAGACGCAGGGAAATTGCAAGGGGCTGCCCGCCTTTGCCTGACCCCGCCGTTCCGATTCTTATGGAACGTCACCACCGAGGGTCTTGAAAACGTTCCTTCGAAGGGCGCTGCGATTATTGCGCCCAATCACATCTCTGTTCTCGATTCGTTCTTCGTGCCGCTCTGCTTAGGCCGTCGCATGACTTATGTGGGCAAAGCCGAATATATGGACGACTGGAAGACAAAGTTTGTGTTTCCCGCAATCGGCATGATTCCGATTGATCGCTCAGGAGGCGACGCTGCTCAAAGGGCCCTCGATGCGGCAGCTCGGGTCCTGACCGCTGGGGAACTCTTTGGCATTTACCCAGAAGGCACACGCGCCAGAGACGGTTACCTTCATAAGGGCCATACGGGTATTGCTCGGCTGGCGCTGCGCACAAACTCTCCGATTGTGCCGGTTGGCATCGTAGGCAGCGATCTTGTTCAACCTGCGGATTCACGCATTCCGAAGTTCTTTCGCCGAGTGCACCTTCGCTTCGGCAAGCCGATTTCTGTAGAGAAGTACCTTGACCGGGCAAATGATCGTCTCGTGCTTCGCCAGATCACTGATGAGGTGATGTTCGAGATTCGCAATTTGTCTGGTCAGCACTACGTCAATACCTATGCCACGCGCCCAGTTATTTCAGCGGGTGTCGAGGCAGAGCCTTCCGAACATCTTGCAGAAGTCGTGGACCTTCCCGTTCGTCGGCGGGCCAAGGTATCCGTCACATCTGACCTGACTACCGAAAAACCCGCTGTGCTTGTTGCTTCGGCAGCCTCGGAGCGGCCAGTTCCAATCATGATCGAAGCCGATGGCGTTGATCGACGTTCCTCTGCAGCAGCAATCAAGACTCGAAAGCTAGAACTGCCTTTCGAACTTGAGCTTTCGACTGCATAGCGGCAAGCACCGCCAGTCGCCGCTTCAGAACCTCTCCGATCAGGAGGGTTCCTCGACGAGTTCTCTGATGTCCTCAGATGGCGGCTGTTCTAGGCGCATGTCCTGACGTTGCCCGGACCCAGTGAGTCGGTACCACTTGTGATCGGGGCCAATGACCAAGAGCAAGCCTTCGCTCATGCGAAGACTGTGGTAGTTCAACGCTATTGACCTACGAGAGTGGCCAATCTCTACGAGTCGTTCTCGGCCCTCGGCTAGTAACTGCTGGTCCGTAGACCACGAATCCGTATCCGCAATGACGGCAACTCCGGCATCACCCGCCACACTCCAAGCATGAGCCCAAACTGTCAGCCGTTGTGGAGTCACGCCTGCAAAATCAGCAAGCTCAGCAACTGCGAGCGCAGAGCTCGCTCCGGTGGCGCGTCGTGCAAGGTCGGATGTAGCGCTGCTGCCAAGGCCCGAGTGTTGCCCATCAACGATCATTGCCCAAGCCCGATCCACTGCATCTACAGCAAGTGCGTCCACGCGTTCTGTGCTGACTTTGTGTTGGGAGGGGATCTGCGCATCCCAAGGCGAATACTGGCCAGGTCCGTGCGGTGAAAGTAACAGTCGCCGGGAATGGACAATCTCTGGGGCAGGTAGCAGTGGGTCGCCGAGTTGTGCTCCGCGCCAAGCCTCAGCTGCAAGAATACCTAGAGGTGCCTGATCTTCAAGGGGGTTCAGTACTGTTCCCGCCGCGGCTGCGCGCCGGGTTCGCACCATCGATATGAAATCATCTCGAGAGATTCCGCGCAGCAAGAAAAGTGCGAATGGGTCTCGGTCCATCTCCTCGGCCACCACAAAACAAGCGGCGGCTGCATGTCTGCAAGGTTCGTTCCAATCCTCGCAGGTGCAGTCGGGGCGCAACTCCGACATCTGCGGAAGCAGCGTCACTTCGACCGCCGCAGCATCGTCAACAACTCCTGCGTGCAGTTCGCCGTCGAGAAGCGCCGCAAGGTGCACCGCCTTGCCCGCTACGGCATCAGCAACTTGTTCCCACTCCGAGGGGGCAAGAGGGCGTACGGCAATATCGAGTCCAAAGAGTTCGCCATGCGCCCCGACTACTCGCGCTGCTATGTGACCCGAGTTCAGCGTGAGCTCGCGCACTGCGCCACGGCGGGCATCTGTTCGGCCACGCTGAAGGCGAGTCTCGTTGCCGTTGCCTCTGGCCTCGAGAGAGTTGATCCAAGCGCGACCCCAAAATGTGCGTCCGAACTGGTCACTAGAGCTCATCATGAATCCTCGGTGCCAAGGCGAACAAGGTCTCCGAGCTCGGCGGTGCTGAGTTCAGTCAACCAAGCTTCCCCTCCGCTCACCACAGCCTCGGCAAGAGCTTGTTTCTGGTTCAGGACGGTTGCAATACGGTCCTCAATGGTTCCATCCGAGATCAGTCGATGAACCTGTACCGGCCGGTCTTGGCCAATTCGCCAGGCTCGGTCGGAGGCTTGGTTCTCGACTGCCGGATTCCACCAGCGGTCGTAGTGCACGACGTGGGTAGCTCGGGTCAGATTGAGGCCGATCCCTCCGGCCTTGAGTGAGACAATAAACACGGGGAACTCTCCTGCTTGGAACTTGTCCACCATCTCTGAGCGTGCTCGCAGTGAGAGGGAGCCCTGTAAGAACTGTGCGGGAATTCCCAATTCGGCGAGCCGAGTTATCAGGAGTTCGCCCATCTTCACATATTGGGTGAATACCAAGGTGGAGTCTCCGGCGTCAGTGATTGCCGTGACGAGCTCTTCAAACAATTCCAGTTTGCCGGATCGACTAGCGAGTGGACCCGGCTGGCGGAGGTATTGCGCAGGATGGTTGCAGATCTGTTTGAGCGCAGTGAGAAGTTTCAGCACTAGGCCGCGCCGAGCCATTCCTTCAGCGCGCTCAATCGACTCAAGAATCTCTTCAACAACTGCGCGGTAGAGCCCAGCTTGTTCGCTGCTGAGAGTCACGGGGTGGTCTGTCTCGGTCTTGGGAGGAAGCTCGGGGGCGATCTCTGGATCGTCCTTTCGGCGCCGCAAGAGAAAGGGAGATAACAAGCGAGCAAACCGCTCGGTAGTGAGTGCGTCCCGATCACGCTCAACCGGAATTGCGATAGTTCTCCGGAAGCTATCGAGCGACCCAAGTAGGCCTGGAGTTGTCCAATCCAGCAGTGCCCAGAGTTCCGTCATGCGGTTCTCTACGGGGGTACCCGTCATGGCGATACGAGCCTCGGCAGGTATGCGCCGAAGCGCTTTTGCAGTCGAGGAGTAGGGGTTCTTTACCTGCTGAGCCTCGTCCGCAACCACAATTCCCCAGACATGCTGGGCGAGTTGGTCGCTGTCTCTTCTCAGGATTCCGTACGTCGTAATCACGAAATCGCCTCGGTTGAGGTTCTTGAGCGAACGCTGCGGACCGTGATAGCGATGCACCTGCATCGAGGGGGCGAAGCGGGCTAGTTCACGCTGCCAGTTGCCCACGAGTGAAGCAGGGCAAATCACCAAAGTGGGGCCAGTTGAAACCTCAAGCCGATGAAGGTGCAGGGCAATGAGTTGGATGGTTTTGCCAAGACCCATGTCGTCAGCAAGCACGCCCCCGAGGCCGATCTTGACCATTTCGCTGAGCCAGGCAACCCCGCGCCGCTGATAAGGGCGCAATGTGGCAACAAGGCCGTCGGGCTCAGCTAGTTCATGAGGCCGCGAAGCTGCGCGCAGTCGCTCTGCAAACTCCGCTGCTGCACCGCCTACGGTTATTTCGACGGCCTCGTCCTCGATGGTGACTGTTCCGCCCAGAGCAGCGGCCAACGTGTCGGTCGCAGAGATTTTGTCTTTGCGGCCGAGCTTTGCAACCACCGTTGGGTCAACCACAACCCAAGAACCTCGAAGCCGAACTAGCGGCCGGCGGCTTGCAGCGAGGGCAGAAAGCTCTTCATCTGACACAACCTCACCGTCGATCGTTGCTTTCCAGGTGAGCTCGCAGACGGTGGCTAGATCAAAAGTTGGTGGCTGATCACCTGCCCCAGGCGGTGGTTCGACATGGGCGGCAGCGCGAACCGTGCGGGTCATAGCGCTCGGAATGAGGACCTCGATTCCGACTCCGCCTAGATCGGTTGCTAGTGAGCCAAACAGCGCCATTCCATGAGTGTCGTCTACCTCAAGGCCGACGGGTTGAGCCTGATCTAGTAGCTGCGCCAGAGGCGGAAACAGGCGTGCACCGCGACGTAATGCCAATAAAAGGTCCGCCTCTGCGTGCTGGTCAAATCCAAGGGCCGTTCCTGCCCAGAGGTCTGCGGCCTCGGCTACTTGAGACGGATCCACAGCTGAACGAACTTGTAGCCGGATTGTGAACGGCGCCTCGTCATCGGTTGGCAGGCTGAGTCGTAGACCCACAATTGTGCGCTCGACTGCATCGGTGCCCACTAGGTACGAACGCAAACTTGATACGTCAACTGCTGCATGTCCATGCCACGCTCGCTGACGAGACACTGTGCCGGCGGCGCCTGTTCGCGGGAGCGAATCGGCGATTGCGGCATACATCCCCATAACTGCATCCTCGGCAGTCATCATCCGAAGCTCAGAGCTGGTCACCGGGTCGAGAGCGCAACAGTGCGCAGTTGGCGGAATCCATCCGGCAAGTGCTGCACGTGCTTGCCGGTCTTGCTCATCAAGTGGACCAATAGCCCATGCGTCGAAGCCGCTCGGTGAAATCGCTGGCTGAAGTCGACCCTTTGCAATGAGTTCCAATGCGGTTCGTGCAACTACTGCCCAGGCCTGAACGCTCGGTGAGACTGAGGGGTCATCTAGGTGAATCCCAACGAGCTGATCAAGAATGCTGCTCACTTCGAACACCTCAGCAGTGACCGTTCGTTGAGAGATCCCGTCCAGTGTTGGAAGAACCACCCTGAGGGGTTCTTGCGCTCGGGGAGCTACAACCTCGTCGGGAAAACTGCCGTTGGGATCTGACCAGAATGCCAAACGCGCCATTCGAGCAGGATCTGCTGAAACAAAGGTGGCGTGCATGGTTGAGTCGAACACAACCCAACAGCCTAGAAGGCCCCGGCGACATTTGGTTGCAGTCACTTTCGCTGGCCCCACTAGTTTGTAGAGATGTCCGAGATTGCAATCACTTTGCCCGATGGTTCCTCCCGCTCACTGAGTGCAGGGGCTACTGGCGCTGACCTTGCAGAGTCCATTGGCCCTGGGTTAGCTCGTGCTGCACTTGTCATCGAGGTCAACGGTGATGCGGTTGACCTGTCGGCACCCCTTGAAGACGGCGCGAAGATTCGTATTATCACCGACCGAGAAGAAGCAGCGCTTGAGCATCTTCGCCATTCCACAGCCCATGTTCTGGCGCAGGCAGTCCTTGAGCTCTGGCCGGGGTCTACCTTCGCAGGCGGGCCTCCGATCGAGGATGGTTTTTACTATGACTTCGAACTCCCTGGCGGCGGTAGCTTTGCTGACGATGATCTCGTGCGCATTGATCAAAAAATGCGAGAGATTATTGCAGCTGATCAACCCTTTGAGCGCTTCGAGTTACCGCTAGACGAAGCGCTCGAGCTCATGGCGCAACACCCCTACAAGAGGGTGTTTATGGAACTAGCTGCTGCTGGTGAAGATGCCGACGGCGAAGTAGGGAGCGCTACAGCGATCAGCTTCTATCGCAACACCGACGACTTTGTTGATATGTGCCGCGGGCCCCATGTTCCATCTACGGGCCGACTGGGTCATTTCAAGTTGACTCGTCATGGCGGGGCGTACTTTCGCGGCAGCGAGAAGAACCCGATGCTGCAGCGAATTTATGCAGCTGCGTTTGCTAGCAAGAAAGAACTCTCAGCGCATCTGCTGCGCCAAGAAGAAGCAGCAAAACGAGATCACCGCAAACTCGGTGTTGAGCTTGATCTGTTCTCATTTCCCGATGAGATCGGATCGGGTTTGGCAGTTTTTCATCCCAAAGGCGGCATCATTCGCCGTTTGATGGAGGACTACTCGCGGGTTCGCCATGAGCAGGCTGACTACGAGTTTGTGTACTCGCCACACATCACCAAGTCGAACCTGTTTGAAACCAGCGGGCATCTTCAGTGGTTTGCCGATGGCATGTTTCCCCCCATGGAGATCGACCACGATCACGGCCACGCAGCTGAATCTGACGATTCTGCAACTTCTAGCGAGGATGGCCTCGCCGAGGTTGAACCGGTGCAGGGAACCGGAACGCAGTATTACCTCAAGCCAATGAATTGCCCGTTTCACATTTTGATCTTTAAGAGCAGGCAGCGGTCCTATAGGGAGTTGCCGCTCAGGATGTTCGAGTTCGGAACGGTGTATCGGTATGAGAAATCCGGAGTAGTGCACGGCCTGACTCGAGTCCGGGGCATGACCCAAGATGATGCTCATATCTTTACGACGAAAGAACAGATGGGTGCCGAGCTCGGATCCATTCTGAGCTTCGTGTTGGACCTTCTTCGCGACTACGGCCTTGATGACTTCTACTTGGAACTGTCAACCAAGCCCGAGAACAAAGCAGTTGGTACTGATGAAGAGTGGGATGAGGCAACGGAAGCGCTTCGATCTGCTGCAACGGCTATGGACATTGACCTAGTGATGGACCCTGGTGGTGGCGCCTTTTACGGCCCCAAGATCTCGGTTCAGGCTCGCGATGCAATCGGCAGAACCTGGCAGATGTCGACTATTCAAGTTGACTTCCAGCTTCCTCAGCGATTTGAGATGACGTACATCGGAAACGACGGAGAGAAGCACCGTCCGATCATGATTCACCGGGCACTCTTTGGCTCAGTGGAGCGCTTCTTCGCCGTCCTCGTTGAGCATTACGCCGGGGCCTTCCCCGCATGGTTGTCTCCTGTTCAGGCCAAGATCCTTCCTGTTTCGGAAGCACATGCCGAGTACGCACATGAGGTTGCAGCAGAGTTGCGCGGAGCAGGGTTTCGCGTGGAGGTTGCAGATGCAGATGAAACCCTCGGCAATCGAATTCGCCGGGCGAAGGGTGAGAAACTTCCCTTTGTTCTCGTCGTAGGAGAAAGCGACGTCGAGCATCGCACGGTGGGAGTCAACCCAAGAGGAAATGAGGTTGAACGTGATGTGCCACTTGCTTCATTTGCAGAACGACTTGCGGCTCAGGTGGCATCAAAGAAATGACTCCTTCGCGCTCTGCGGCGCACGCCAACTTTGACATCATCTACTCCTACTTCGGAGCGAACTGTGCCTCTTGATCAGCTCTGGGCAACTTGGCGTTCTTTGTACGTCACAGGAGACCCAGAAACTCGTCGAGCTCTACCCGGGCAGCACCCTCGACCAGCAGATTCAGATGGCAATTCAGGCTCTTTATTTGAGCGGATCCTGAACTGCGGTGCACCAGACTCAGAGACCTTTGTGCTGCATCGGGGTGCCGGATGCTTTGTGATCCTGAATCGTTTTCCCTATACCTCGGGTCACCTGATGGTGCTTCCGAACAGAGCTGTTGCAGATCTCGAACAGTTAGAGCAGGCCGAATTTGCAGAACTGTGGTCGCTCGTTCGAGCAGGGGTCTCTGCGCTCAAGTCCACTCTGAACTGTGACGGTGTAAATGTGGGTATCAATCTGGGCCGGGCTGCCGGAGGCTCGCAGACGGATCACCTACATGTTCACTGCGTCCCGCGATGGGTTGGGGATGCCAACTTCATGGCCGTAGTCGGTGGTTCGCAGGTGATGCCCGTGGCACTTGAAGACGTGTGGCAGGCATTGAGGCCATGCTTCACTGATCTCGATGCGCCGCCCGCTTCAGGTCAGAGCGCTCCTGAAGCTACCTTTGACACATGACCGAGCCCGAGGACCTTCAATCAGAGCAGCCTGCGCTGAACCCGACTGATGGCGAGATTGTCGATGTCCTCCCCGAGGACTTGGACCTCTCTGGATTTGTTGGCCCGCAAACCTTTCCTAATAACAACCGCCGCCGAATTCCCGCCGGGTTGTATTTGTTGTTTGGATTGGCAGCGGTTGCTGTCTATGCGATCAAAGGGGACAGTTCAGCTTTGGTAAACCTAGGAACCTTATGGGCTGGGGTGGGCCTTGTTGTGTTCGGCGCATACGGAATGATTGCCGGATGGACCTTGAAAGTAGATGAATCAGATGCATTAGTCAGTGCCTCTGCCAAGGTGGGCTTTCCAGTCGGTCATGCAGCTGCGCAGATGGCTTGGCGGGGCTGGCTGTCTCGCCCCACTTGGCGAATCTTGGCTTACTCAAATGAAAATCCGCCCACTAGGAGGGGAATTGTTCTCGTTGATGGTGTGAACGGCGAAGTGATTGAGGGATTCTCTGAGGAGAACCCAGAGGACTGGACTCAGTTCGACCCCGATGATGTCGCTGGAACCAGCCTCAGCGTGCCTGCTCAGAGTGAAACCCAGACTCCATGACAGACGCAGTTCACACCGAAGTACTTCACATCGAGGCCCCGAGCGACTAAAGTGCTAACTCTAGTTAGCACTGTCCGCAGTATCGATAGATAATCGACGAGCGTGGTTTTCACAAAAGTGGTTGTCACCGAGTAATTCAGCGCTTCACCGAGGAGTCAGATGTTCGACGGAAAATGGCGCACACAAGTTGATGCCGCAGTAAAGCCCATCGGTAACAGCCTGAAGAAGGCTGGTATCTCCGCAGACGTCATTACTGCCACCGGGATTGTGATGGCCGTGGCTGCCTCTGTGGCAATTGGTTCTGGGCACCTGCACCTTGGACTTCTCTTGCTCATCCTGACTGGCATTCCGGACCTACTAGATGGTGCCGTTGCAAAGGCCTCTGGTAAGTCTTCGCTTCGCGGTGCGTTTTTTGATTCGGTCTCAGATCGGGTCACAGACGGACTTCTTTTCGGTGGCATTACCTACTATCTCGTCGAGTCTGATGGCAGAGCTTGGGTTGTAATGTTGCCAGTAGCTGGCTACATCACGGCGTCCATCGTGTCGTATATCCGAGCCAAAGCCGACGCACTTGGTTTCGATGCACACACAGGGATTGTTGAGCGTGCCGAGCGGTTCGTGTTGCTCGGCATCGGACTGCTGTTCTATCGAAATCTTCTGATTCCGATTCTGGCGCTCATCGTGGTACTCAATGTGATTACAGCGGCGCAGAGATTTATCAAGGTCTGGGGCCAAGCGACCCGTCAGACTCCAGCACTGAGCGATCGTCGTCGCAGGCGGCCACGTAGCGCCGATCGAACAGTGGCTCAGCGTTGGCAGGCGCGTAGCTCCTCAGGGCGTCGCCAAGGCGGCTCCCGGCGTCCTCCAGCGTAAAGGCAATGAAGTAGATGGAACTCTCAGTTCGTAAGCTTCGCGTTGCCTCTGCGCTCGCAGAATATCTCCCGTCTGCAGTTGCTCGGCCTCTGGTGAGTTCGGCGAGTAGCGTTTTTGCTCACCGTTCTCCCTCTGAGCGACTCGTGATCGAGCGTTACCTGCGCCGTATCTACGGTCTGGCGCTTGACGGAGTGACTCCCGACCCCAACAACCGCAGTTGGACACTTCCCGTAGATGCTCCGATTACCGAAGCGCAGCTAGAAGAAAAAGTCGAGCAGGTCTTCGAGAGTTTTGGAAGGTACTGGCTTGATGCTCTGCGGCTGCCATCTTTGAGTTTGGATGAACTTGATCGCACGTTTACCTATGAAGGCCTTGAGCACCTGATCGTTCCGGCCCAAGCTGGGCAAGGAGTCATCGCTGCAATACCGCATCTTGGTAGCTGGGAGTCAGCGAGTCGTTGGCTGGTACTGACTCATGACATTTCGGTGGCTGCGGCTGTTGAGCATCTCGAGCCACCCGAACTTTTTGAGTGGTTCCTGAGCTATCGACGCGACCAACTGGGGTTGAACGTCATTGCGGTGGGGCCGACTGCGGCTGTTGAACTTGCTGGAGCTCTGAGTGCTGGTTCGGTGCTGTGTTTACTGAGTGATCGGGATCTCACTGGAGACGGTATTGAAGTTGAGTTCTTCGGGGAACGCACGACGTTGCCCGGCGGAGCAGCACTGCTGGCTTTGCGAAGCGGGGCACCCTTAGTGCCGGTCGCAGTGTTCGTCCAGGGGAACAATCACCATGCGGTGGTACTGCCGCCGCTCGACACGCAGCGTCGTGGTCGACTCCGAGCCGATGTTCAGCGGGTGACCCAAGAGATGGCGAATGCTCTCGAGGTCCTGATCTGCAGGGATCCCACCCAATGGCATGTTCTTCAACCCAATTGGCCAAGCGACTTTGCCGCGCTCGGCATGCCGCTTCCCGCTTGGGTCGAAGCCAAGAGTGAAAAAGGTCGCTCCGACGCGTAGTGTGCCTAGGTGCGCATCGGTCTGGTTTGCCCCTATAGCTTGAGTGTCCCTGGGGGAGTTCAAGGTCAAGTCTTGGCGCTTGCTCGGTCGCTGCGAAGGCGAGGCCATGAAGCACTCGTTCTTGCCCCCTGTGACGGCCCCCCGCCAGAGGTGTTCGTGATACCACTTGGCAGCAGCATCCCGACGGCTACGAACGGATCTGTTGCTCCTATTGCTCCAGATATTCCAGCGCAACTGCGAACCATGCGCGCACTGTGGGACGAAGATTTTGATGTGGTCCACCTACATGAGCCGTTGGCCCCGGGGCCCACGGTGACTGCTGCCTTACTGAAGACCGCACCACTCGTGGGTACTTTTCACGCGGCGGGGGAGCAGCCGGCATATCAGAAACTCTCGGGCCTTGCGACATGGTTTGGTAATCGCCTTGATGCGCGAGTGGCTGTGTCGGAAGATGCAAAAGCCATGGTTGTAGATGTGATGCCAAATGATGTTCGAGTCCTGTTCAACGGCATCGAAGGCGAACGATTCCGCACAGCGACCCCCTGGCCGACCGACGCTCCAACGGTGTTCTTTCTTGGCCGCCACGAACCTAGAAAGGGCCTTGAAGTTCTCTTGCAAGCGGTTGCACTGTTACCGGAAGACACTCAGATATGGGTCGGCGGAACTGGCCCGCAGACTGCAGATTTGCAGCGGCGCTACCCCGACCCGCGTGTGCAGTGGCTGGGACGAATTAGCGACCAAGAGCGCGAACAGCGAATGCGTGCAGCAACGGTATTTTGTGCGCCTTCTCTCGGAGGAGAGTCCTTTGGAATTATCCTGCTAGAAGCCATGGCTGCTCAGACCACCGTTGTGGCCTCTGCTATCTCGGGGTATTCACAAGTTGCAACCTCTGCTCGGGGCCTAGCTGCTGAACTGGTAGATCCGGGCAACCCTGCGGCTTTAGCTGCAGCGCTGAACTCCGTACTAGGTGACCCATTGCTAGCGGCAACGCTTCAAAGCGCAGGTGTAGTGCGCGCTCAGGAGTTCGACCTTGAATTGCTCTGCGATTTGTACCTCGAGATTTATTCGGACCTCGTAGCCGCAGCGCAGCTAGCATCGCAAAAAGTCACTTCACTGAGGGTAAGGGTCCGCTAAGGACCATACTCAAAGTCGATAGCCGCCTCCTGTACCCTTGAAGGCAATGCAGGCGCAGCAGTCCCTTGATCAATCGGCAAGCAAACTCGAACACAACACACTCTTTCTAGGGGTGCTAGTTGCCGTTCTCCTTGGCGGGTTGCTCATGCTTCTCCAGCCCGTGCTCGGAGCAATTGTTGCGCTCGTTCTCTCTGTGCTTTGGATTCTTCTGCTGAGGGCCAAGATGGCCGCAAGCATGAACGAGTTGCTGACGGGCCTAGAACTTGAACCACTCGTCGATGGGTCGCACCCACAACTCGAGAATCTCCTTGAAGGGCTCTGTGCCACAAGTGGGGTAACCAACCCGTCGGTCTACCTGTTGAAGTCGTCTTCGATGAATGCGTTTGTGACAGCAAACAAGTCGGGGTGTTCGCTGATTCTGACTACCGCATTGGCCACGGGTCTTGGCCGGCTCGAACTCGAGGGTGTGCTCGCCAACTTGCTTGGCAGGGTGCGCGACGGTTCTGCCCGTTACGCCACCATGGTGATTTCCATGTTTGGTGTCTCCGGTCTTGGGGCACGCAAGCTAGCTGCCGGCCTAGGCGAGCAGCGTTCAGTTCGATCAGATATGGCGGCAATAGATCTGACTCGTTACCCGCCAGGGCTGATCGCTGCGTTCCTTCACATGCAACAGGTGGGAACCACCGTTGAAGGTGCTCCGGCGAACACACTTCCGCTCTGGCTTGCCCCGGCTACTGAAACGGCACCCGAAGAGAACTCCCCGCTCGTAGAGACCTCCATGCAACCACTTACCTATCGAATCGCAGTACTTCAGGAACTGTGACGGAGCCAATAAGAAAGTGACAGAAGATGACTGATGAGACCTCCAACAGCAGCAATTCTGCTCAAGAAGCCCTTACGGTGAACCGCGAAGGCACCCGTGCATCTCAGAAGAAGAAGCCAAACCGCAAGCTCACTCTCGGCCTATCGCTGCTCGCAGTTGTAGCACTAGCTGGGGGCGCTGCAGGTTTGGGTCTCAGCGGATGTAGCAAAAAGACCGAGGCAGCGGCTCCAGTCAAGGTGAAGAGCACCACGGCTCCAACAACGACGCCCACCACGACGACCACCATTGCCGTTGGCCCCACAGCCGCGCTGACCGGAGTGCAACTCAACCTCGACGACGCAGCGGGAGCCGCCCTTCTTGCGCGGCCAGTGCTCGTAGCCAAGATGGATAACTCGCCAGAGGCCATGCCACAGATCGGCATCGAGCAGGCCGATATGGTCATTGAGCTCAAAGTAGAGGGCATCAGTCGTTATATGACTGTGTTTCAGTCAAAAGACGTGCAACAAATTGGCCCAATTCGTTCGGCGAGAACAAGCGATCCGGACCTGCTAGCGATGTTTGGCCGGCCGCTAGTCGCATGGTCAGGCGGAAATGAAAACGTTGTTCAGGTCATGGCCGAGACACCTTGGATTCAAAGTGAAAGCCATAGCCAAGCACCAGATGCCTACTCGCGATCAAGCGCAAAGAAGGCCCCACATAACCTCATCCTTGACGCTCCAAAGCTGTATTCCTACGCAGATCAACCCACAGTCTTGCCAAGCCAACTCTTTAACTACGTAACCCCCGGCCAAGATCCAGGTGGTACTCCCGTGCCTGGGTTCGATATGAAGGTCGGAATGTCTCCGATGGGGTTTGTATGGGATCCAGCCACAAGCACATGGCTGCGCTGGTCAAACAATCGTCGTCACCTTGCTGCTGATGGTGCTCAGATTGCACCGACGAATGTTGTTGTCCTCGAAACCCCATACGCTGCATCGGCTGCAGATTCTCGTTCCCCCGAAGCCCAGACCATCGGTTTTGGAAATGCTTGGGTCTTTACTCAGGGCCGCATGACGGTAGGTACTTGGGAACGTAGCGCTAGGGATCAACCCTGGAAGCTGACCTCAGCTACGGGTCAGCCAATGCTGCTGACCCCCGGATCCACCTTTGTGGAGCTCCCAGAAACAGGAACAAGTCCGCGGCTCCTTGATGAGGCAACGGCGGCGCAACTACAAGCTGGCTAACTCCGCTAGCAGCAAGTGGCAGAGTTCACCTCGGGGCCGGTTCCAATCAGAGCGCATCTCGTCGGTACACTGTCGGTATGTCATCTACGTCCTTTGAATCGACCGTTCCTACAACCGGATCTCAACTAGTAAAGCGCGGCCTCGCCGAGATGTTCTGCGGCGGCGTAATTATGGACGTGGTCAATCCGGAGCAGGCTCGGATTGCAGAGGATGCAGGGGCTTGCGCTGTGATGGCACTTGAGCGAGTTCCCGCAGACATTCGCGTTGATGGTGGGGTCGCACGAATGAGCGATCCGGAGATGATCCAAGGAATCCAAGCGGCCGTCACAATTCCCGTGATGGCAAAGGCTCGGATCGGTCATTTCGTTGAAGCACAGATTCTTGAAGCCCTCGGAGTGGATTACATCGACGAGTCTGAAGTGCTGACCCCTGCTGACGAGGCTCACCATATAGATAAGTGGAAGTTCACGGTTCCGTTTGTATGCGGCGCAACGAACCTCGGTGAAGCCCTTCGTAGAATCTCCGAGGGTGCCTGCTTGATTCGATCTAAGGGCGAGGCTGGAACAGGCAATATCGTCGAAGCAGTGCGTCATTTACGTGCCATCAACGGAGACATTCGTGCTCTCACTCTTGCGGATTCGGCTGAACTGTTTGATTGGGCCAAGCAACTCCGTGCTCCACTAGCGCTCGTGCAAGAGATCGCAGAGACCGGCAAGCTTCCGGTGCCGCTCTTTTGTGCGGGTGGTATCGCAACGCCGGCTGATGCGGCTTTGGCAATGCAGCTTGGCGCACAGGCCGTGTTCGTTGGTTCGGGCATCTTCAAGTCTGATGATCCTGCACCGCGGGCGAAGGCAATCGTCGAGGCAACCACGAACTACCTCGATCCTCATATCCTGGCCAAGGTCAGCCGTGGTCTCGGTGCCCCGATGACTGGTATCGGCATGGATGACCTAGATATCAAACTCGCTGACCGCGGCTGGTGACTACTGGCGTCTTGGCACTGCAGGGCGCATTCGCTCTGCATCAAAGCAGACTCGAGTCTCTTGGTGAACAGGTGGTTCAGGTACGCGCGCCCGCGGACCTACAGGGAGTCGAGCGTTTAGTTATCCCCGGCGGGGAGTCAACCACGGTCTCCATGCTTGCGGAGCGGTTTGACCTTCTTGGCCCACTCACAGAGTTCGCTCAGTCGGGAAAAGCAGTCTTAGGTACCTGTGCCGGAGCGATTCTGCTCTCTGCAGAGATCCAAGATGGCCGGGCAGACCAGCATTGTCTTGGGGCGATTGACATTTCGACTCGCCGCAACGGGTTTGGCCGTCAAGTCGACTCTTTCGAGCAAGATGTGCAGATTCCAGTTCTTGGTGATCCACCATTTCATGCGGTGTGTATTCGGGCCCCGGTCATTAGCAGGGTCGGAGAATCAGTTACGGTTCTGGCAACAATTGACTCTCGTCCAGCGCTCGTTCGTTCTGGTGCGATCATAGTGTCGATCTTTCATCCTGAACTCGTCGAAGATCTTCGGCTGCACCACCTCTTTTTGTCGCTCTAACACCACATTTCAGTCTCTGTTGAAGAAGACAACCTCACCACGAATAGCCAGCAGTCAAGTACAGCTAGTCATCAAAATGCGAAGGGGAACAACATGTCCGGCCACTCCAAATGGGCAACGATCAAACACAAAAAAGGGGCAGCTGACGTCAAGCGCGGCAAGCTTTTTGCCAAGTTGATTCGCCAGGTCGAGGTTGCTGCCAAAAATGGCGGCGGCGATCCCGATATGAATCCCAACCTGCGAACCATGTTCCAAAAAGCCAGAGATGCCTCCGTCCCGATTGACACTATCGAGCGGGCTATTAAGCGGGGAACGGGCGAGCTCGAAGGGGTGATCTATGAGGAAGTGAACTACGAGGGCTACGCCGGCCATGGCGTTGCTGTGTTTGTAGAGACACTGACGGACAACCGCAATCGGACTGGCCCAGAAATGCGCTCAACCTTCTCAAAGCTCGGCGGCTCAATTGCCGAGCCCGGCGCCGTTGCTTGGCAATTCGAGCGCAAGGGGATCATTCATGTAGACGGAACCATGGACGAGGACGAAATCATGATGGCGGCACTTGATGCCGGCGCAGACGATGTGGCGCGTGACGGCGAGTTCTGGGCGATTACCTGTGAGGCCACTCTCACCTCAATTCTGCGCACAGCACTTGAAAAAGAAGGAGTCACGGTTGACTCTTCGGACCTCACCATGATTCCCACATCGCTAGTGGAACTTGATGACATCACTGCTGTGAGGTCAGTGCTCAAACTCATTGATGCACTTGAAGAGAACGACGACGTTCAAGATGTCTACGCCAACTTTGACTTACCAGATGCTCTGCTCGAACAACTCGGCGAGTAGCTAGGGAACTGCAGCGGCGCTGCTGCAGGAGCGCAGGGAACCGTAGTGAAGAGTAGGGGTCACTCGGTGTGAACTCTGCGGCCACTATGATCGAACCTGTGTTCGTTCTCGGCATTGACCCAGGCTTGACCCGATGCGGCTACTGCGTTTTGCAGGTGTCGGCGCAGCACAGCCATGCCGTGGCGCTTGGTGTGCTTCGAACCGATACCAAATCGCCGGTCCCCGCTCGCCTTGCAGAGCTTTTGGCAGATATTCGCCAGCTCCTCAATGAGTTTTCGCCTGCAGCTGTCGCAATTGAGCGGGTCCTCTTTCAGACCAACGTGAGCACTGCGATATCAGTAGCGCAGGCAGCTGGGATTGTGATGGCCGAGGCAGCCGGAAGGGGAATCGACGTGGTTGAGTACTCGCCGAATCAGGTGAAAGACGCTGTGGCTGGCTATGGCGGCGCAGACAAAGAACAGGTGCAACAGATGGTGCAGGTGTTACTCAAACTTGATCAGCCGCCTCGTCCGGCCGATGCTGCTGATGCGGCAGCAATTGCGCTCACGCATGTAGCGTTTTCGGCTGGACTGCAGCAGTCGCTTCGCGCAGGGGCAGCCCGATGATCGGGTCGCTGCGGGGCGAGTTACTCGATCAGTCTGGTGCCGAATTGCTGATTGAGGTTTCGGGGCTTGGCTACCGGGTTCAAGTCACTCCAGCCGTAGTCGATCAGGTTGGTTCACTTGGATCAGAGGTGTTTCTTCACGTTCATCATCATCAGCGCGAGGATGCTGGAACGCTCTTTGGCTTTTCCTCGATTGAAGAGCGGAGAGTGTTTGAAACACTCATCTCTACTCATGGCGTCGGCCCCTCTATGGGCCTCGCTATCTTGTCTGTTCATTCCCCGCTGGGCCTTCGCCAGATCCTCGCTACCGATGATATCGACGGGCTGTGCATGGTGCCCGGGGTGGGAAAGAAGACAGCAGCGCGGTTACTCATCGAGCTCAAGACACGCCTCAAGGTGCCAGAGGGTGTTCCCGTCGGTGGCCTTTCTGACTCTGTTGCCGACCCAAGCAACTCCGCTCGAGTTGACGTTCGAGATGCCCTAGTCGGCTTGGGGTATGGCCCAGAAGAGATTGCGAGAGTCTTGTCTGATCTGCCAGCAGTTGCAGAGTCATCCGAGCTGTTGCGTCAAGCGCTTCAACGGCTCGCGGCGGCATAGCAACATGACCGCACGCTCAATCGCAAGCACATGTGCAGGCAGGGCATCCTGATGGCACGAGACGAATTGTTAGACCCAGTGCCAGATGAAGATGACCTTGCCATGGAAGGCAACCCAAGTTTCTCTGCAGGCGCTCAAACCTCTGTCGATGGCGCAACCATCCTGAGCGGAAGTGAAGACTCCTTCGGTGACCCTGCCGACCCGATCCTCTCGTTGCGACCAAGGTCACTTGATGAGTTCGTAGGTCAGACAGAACTGAAGCGTAGGCTCTCGGTCATCCTCGAGGCAGCCCGCAGGCGTGGGCAGGCCCCAGACCATTTTCTGTTTGCCGGGCCTCCAGGTCTCGGCAAGACCTCGCTCTCGGTCATTGTTGCTGCAGAGATGGATGTCACGCTGCACGTGACCTCCGGTCCTGCACTCGAGCGGCCGGGAGATTTAGCTGCGATTCTGACCAAACTCGGAGAGGGAGACGTGCTCTTTATCGACGAGATCCATAGGCTCTCGCGCTCGATCGAAGAGGTGCTCTATCCGGCGATGGAGGATTTCCAACTCGACATTGTCCTTGGGAAGGGTCCGGCTGCAAGGTCGATTCGCCTCGACCTTCCCAACTTTTGCCTAGTCGGCGCAACGACCCGCACAGGGCTCATCACCGGTCCGCTTCGTGATCGTTTCGGCCTTGTTGCCCGATTGGATTACTACGAACCTCACGACCTTCAGGCCATCGTGCAGCGCGCAGCAGCCATTCTTGAAGTTGAGATTGACTCGGACGGTGCGGTTGAAATCGCGCGTCGTTCTCGTGGAACCCCTCGCATCGCGAACCGACTTCTACGCCGTGTCAGAGATGTCGCAGAGGTAGAGGGGGACGGCCGCATCAATGCTGCTGCTGCTCAGCAAGGCCTCGAGATCTTTGGGATCGATTCACTCGGTCTCGACAAATTAGATCGCTCGATCCTGACGGCGCTTTGTCAGCGATTTGGGGGCGGCCCTATTGGGTTGTCGACTCTGGCCATTGCAGTGTCGGAACCAACCGAGACAGTAGAAGATGTCTATGAGCCCTTCTTGATTCAACAGGGGCTCATGCTGCGAACGCCTCGGGGCAGGATGGCAACGACTGCAGCATGGAAGCACCTAGGCCTCGTTCCTCCGGCAGCGGCCCATGAAGGAACCGGCTCAGCACTGTTTGACTAACGCCCAACAATGAGCGGTCGAGAGATATCAGAAGTTGCATTCTTTGGTGCTCCCGACTTCTTGTTATCTTCATCTCATGCTTTGCTAGTAAAAGCTCATTTCTGTTTCTCAGATTGTTTCTACTCATCTCATAGGCACCTCAAGGAGTTCCCCCATGGAACGTTCACTATTCGAAGAAGAACACGACATGTTCCGCAAGGCGTTCCGGACTTTCTTGGATCGTGAACTTGTGCCCCACCGTGACGAGTGGGAATCGGCGGGGGTTATCGACCGTGAGGTGTTCTCAAAGGCAGGCGCCGCAGGCTTTTTGGCAATGTCGGTACCCGAGCAATTCGGCGGGGCAGGAGTGGACGACTTTCGCTACAACTTGATCATCGCCGAAGAAATCTGCGCAGCTGACGTCTACCCCGCAGGCCTTGGAATGACGCTGCATAGCGACGTCTGTTTGCCGTACTTCTTGGACTATTGCAACGAAGAACAACAGGCTCGCTGGTTGCCAGGGATTGCCTCTGGTGAACTCATCACTGCAGTTGCGATGACCGAGCCGGGTATTGGCTCTGATCTCGCATCTATGAGCACCACTGCAGTTCGAGATGGCGACACGTACATTCTGAATGGTTCCAAGACCTTCATCACGAACGGCATCTTGTCTGACCTCGTCATCGTCGCGTGCAAGACAGACCCAACTCAGCGACACGCCGGGATGTCACTCGTTGTTCTCGAGGCGGGCATGGAAGGCTTTGTGCGGGGTCGCAACCTAGACAAACTCGGTATGCATTCCCAAGACACTGCCGAGTTGTTCTTCACTGACGTTCGAGTCCCAGTCGAGAATCGGATTGGTGAAGAGGGCCAAGGGTTCAAGCTTCTTGTGAAGAATCTCCCGCAGGAGCGCCTTTCCATCGCAATGGCAGGAGTGGCGCATGCCCGTGCGATTCTGAGCTGGACCGTTGAGTACTGCAATGAGCGCACCGCCTTTGGCCAAAAGATCGGCAGCTTCCAGAACAGCCGTTTCAAGCTCGCAGAGATGCAGACCGAGATCACCATCGCAGAGAGCTTCATCGACAAGAGCGTGCTCGCTCTCAACGAGGGAACCCTAACTGCAGAAGAAGCCGCTATGGCGAAATGGTGGTGCACCGAGCTTCAAAAGAAGGTTGCCGATATATGTGTGCAGCTCCACGGCGGCTATGGCTACATGAATGAGTACGCAGTGGGTCGCGCCTATACCGATGCTCGAGTCACCTCGATCTATGGCGGAACCACCGAGATTATGAAAGAGATCATCGGCAAATCGATGGGCTTTTAATCAGTAGCGTGTTCTGCGTATGCGCACTGCGGACCTAGATTATGAACTGCCCGAACGCGCCATTGCGCAGACCCCTGTAGCACCGCGTGATTCGGCGCGATTGCTCATCGACCTTGGGCCAAAAGCCGAGCCGTTAGATGAACGTGTCGCGGACCTTGTCAATTTTCTGCTGCCAAGTGATCTGCTGATTCTCAACGAGACCAGAGTTCTGCCCGCACGAGTGGCAGTGCTGCGTCACGGCGGTGGCGCGGGCGAAGTACTCCTGCTGCAGCCCCTCGGGGCCACTGACGTTGGGGACACTGAGACTGGGGACAATGAGGCTGGGTCCACTGAGAGTCCTGAGTCTGATGCTGAGGGTTGGTGGGAGGCATTATGTCGACCATCTCGCAAACTCCGCATAGGCGATCAGGTCGTTGCCAGATCGGGGGAGCTGAGCTTTGAGATAGGTGAGGACCTTGGCGAGGGCCGACGAAAGGTGCGTCCGATCTACAAGGAAACCTTGCTGCAGGCCCTTGAGCTTTCTGGCGAGGCACCACTGCCGCCGTACATCCATGAGCGCCTCAACGATCAAGAGCGCTATCAGACAGTATTTTCCCAACGCCCTGCATCGGCCGCCGCGCCGACAGCGGGGCTGCATATCACCGCAGACCTTTTAGAGCGGATCGCCTCTCGTGGGGTTGAGATCCTGACGGTCGAACTTGTTGTTGGCTTAGACACCTTTCGCCCTGTTACAACGGAATTGCTTGAGGAACACCAGATTCACTCTGAGTGGTACCGAGTTCCGAAGCAGACCTGGGAGCAAGTGCAACTCGCCAAGATTGAGGGTCGGCGTGTGGTTGCTGTTGGAACGACCACAGTGCGGGCGCTTGAGTCAGCAGCGATGTACGGGCAACTCCAAGGCAGAACACGGCTCTTTATTACTCCGGGATTCAACTTCGCCATCGTGGACCTCATGATGACCAACTTCCATCTGCCGCGCTCCTCTTTACTTGCAATGATTCAAGCGTTTATTGGCCCACGCTGGCGGAGCCTGTACAGCACCGCACTTGAACGCGACTATCGCTTCTTATCCTTTGGCGATGCCATGCTTTTGCACCGTGTACCAGAACTAGCGAGCAGTGAAGAAGGCGAACATGAAGCTCAAGCTTGAGATCACTGCAGCAGATGGGGCCGCTCGAACAGGTGTGGTCAGCACCGTCCGGGGTGCTTTCCAAACGCCTGCATTTATGCCGGTGGGCACACGCGGTGCTGTTCGAGCTTTGAGCACTCACGAACTTGCTGGCCTTCGCACTGCCCAAGGCAGCCGCGCCGAGATACTGCTTGGAAACACCTATCACCTGATGCTCCGCCCTGGCGCCGAGACCGTGGCCGCCCTTGGGGGGCTTCACCGTTTCACGGGTTTCGATGGCCACATGTTGACTGACTCGGGTGGTTATCAGGTGTTCTCGCTCGGCCCGCAGGTGACCGATGAGGGCGCTCGCTTCAAATCCACCTATGACGGGACGAGTTACCTGCTCACACCAGAGGGCGCAGTAGAGGTTCAAGAACTGCTCGGCGCCGATATGCAGATGGTGCTCGATGTTTGTGC
Source organism: Actinomycetota bacterium (assembly GCA_009701845.1). GTDB lineage: Bacteria > Actinomycetota > Acidimicrobiia > Acidimicrobiales > Microtrichaceae > IMCC26207. Next base: position 1,640 of record WLJI01000002.1, on the reverse strand, counting down.
CCCGCTGCCATCAACCGAGGCTGTGCTGCGCGAGGCAGTAGAGAGAACCGCTGCCTGGGCCGCTCGGGCTCGTGCAGCACACCGCCGAACTCATGACCAAGCACTGCTTGGCATTGTTCAAGGCGGAGACAGCATTGAACTGCGCCGAGAGTCTGCGCAGCGAACCGTGGCACTCGAGTTTGATGCCTACGCCATCGGCGGGCTTTCGGTTGGAGAAACCAGAGAGCGAATGCTGCCGGCTCTGCACTCGGCACTCAACGAACTTCCCGCTGATCAACCGCGCTACTTGATGGGGGTCGGGGATCCGCTGTCGATTCTTGAGGCAGTCTCGATGGGGGTGGACATGTTCGATTGCGTTCTGCCCACCCGCTTGGCTCGGCATGGGACCCTGCTGACAGACAGCGGTCGGCTCAATATCAAGCGGGCAGAGTTCTCCCGAAGTGAGGCTGCCGTTGATTCAAACTGCCCCTGCGCAACTTGTATCAACTATCCCCGTGGACTGCTGCGCCACCTGAGTTGCCTAGGTGAAACCACTGCGCACACACTCTGCACCATTCACAACCTGACCTGGATTTTAGGTTTTGTGGACCGAATCCGAATGGCCATTGCGGCGGGGAAGCTAGAAGAGTTCCGTTCTGAAGTCGCCCCTGTTTGGTCACGAATGGGTCCTGGCCTAGGGGAGTAGGCGCATCGAGATGCTGAGCGAGTTCTGATCTGTCGACTCAACCGCATAGACTGCCGCCACTGTGATTACTTTCCTCGTTACCATCCTCGCTCAAGAAAAAAAGGGCGGCGGTAGCATTACTGGTCTGCTCATCATCCTGATTCCTATGGGCGCGATCCTGTACATGACGATCATGCCGCAGCGGAAGCAGCGACAGAAGCAGGCCGCCCTGCTTTCAAAGCTTGAGGTTGGCGATGAGGTCATTACAACGGGTGGGATCATTGGAACCATCACCTTTGTAGAGGATGACCTGTATCACGTCGAGATTGATACCGACGTGGTGATTCGTATTGCCAAGTCTGGCGTGGCAAGAAGCCTGGCAGAGCCCGCAGAGGCCGAAAAAGGGAAGTCTGGATCTAAAGGGGCCTCTCGTTCTCGCAAGGGTCTTCTTGCGGGTGCTCTCGGAGGCCAAGCCTCAGGAGCCGAGGACGAAGCAGACACCACGGCTGAACAAAGCGACAAGGTTTCGGACACAAAGTCCTCAGCCTCGGATGCTGCTGAAACTGCCTCGAATCTAAGCACCTCCGACAACGACGAAGCTGATTCTCAGGCTTCCTCGAAGCAGATCAACAAGAAGTAGAGAACAAAGAAGTACATTTACAGGTCTTCGCAGGGGACGAAGTAGTTGCAGGGCTGTCACCTTGGGTCTATTCACCCTGAGATTCAGCCTGTGCCGATACGAAGTCAACCTCACTGAACATCAGATCTCTCGAAGGAAGTCAATGCGACAGCACCCAGTTCGAATCATGGTGGCCACGATGGTGGTGGTCTATGGATTGCTCTTTGCCACCATTTTGATGGGAAAGAGCCCCAAGCTCGGCCTAGACCTACAGGGTGGCATCTCAGTAAACCTGCAGCCTGTCGAGAAGGGCAAGGTCATCGACAACGTTTCAGACGAGCAGTTTGACCAAGCGAT
>WLJI01000199.1 GCA_009701845.1 Actinomycetota bacterium | reverse complement strand
CTGCTTGAGCGGCTTCTGGGTTGTCCCCGGTCAGCAGCACCGGAGTTAAACCCAGTTCTTGTAGTCGCGAAATCGCCTTGGCGCTGCTCGCTCTCGGGGTATCGGCTATTACCAATACGGCTTTGGCAGCACCATCCCACGCCGCGAGTACCGCAGTTCTACCGAGGCGCTCCGCGCCTTGTTGCGAGATGAGGAACTCTTCGCTCAGCTCTATGTTGTTCTCGGCCAGAAACGGTGCCGTGCCAACCATGACCTGATGGCCATCGACAATTCCGCTAACACCGCGACCCTGCTCGCTTCGAAACTCGGTCACCTCGAGGAGCGGCCCCGTGCTCTCTACCGCAGCAGCCGCAATTGCCCTGCCTACAGGGTGTTCGGAGGCATCCTCAAGTGCGCCAACAAGGCGAAGAACATCTGGGTCGCTTGTGCTCGATGCGGAAATGACTTCGAGCAGTTGCATCTTGCCCGAGGTGATGGTTCCCGTTTTATCTAACACAATGGTGTCGATCTCACGGGTGGACTCCAAGATCTCGGGGCCTTTGATGAGGATTCCCAACTGCGCCCCGCGGCCAGTTCCTACCAGCAGTGCAGTTGGTGTGGCCAGTCCCAGCGCACATGGGCAGGCAATAATCAACACAGAGACCGCAGCACTAAAGGCCGTCTCGGTGCCTCCTCCGGTCAGCAGCCAGTAGGCCAACGTCAAGAGCGCAAGCAGCAACACCACCGGAACAAAGACACCAGCCACTCGGTCGGCAAGGCGCTGAACGGGAGCTTTCCCAGATTGCGCCGCGTTCACCAACTTGGTGATCTGCGCAAGTGCTGTATCTGCACCCACATTGGTAGCTTCAACAACGAGTCTGCCGCCTTCGTTGATCGTGGCTCCAATGACGCTGTCCCCAGGGCCAACTTCGACCGGAACGGACTCACCAGTGAGCAACGACATGTCAACTGCAGAGTTTCCCTGAACGACGATTCCGTCAGTCGCGAGCTTCTCCCCAGGGCGAACCAAGAACTGCTGGCCGACCTGAAGCTCACGAATCGGGATTGTGTGCTCTTCACCGTTGAGGAGCACAGAAACCTCAGTGGCACCAAGGTTGGCTAGAGCCCGTAGCGCTTCACCTGAACGCTGCTTGGCTCGCTGCTCAAAATACCGACCAGCAAGCAGGAACACCGTGACTGCTGTGGCAACCTCGAAATACACCTGGCCCATGGTGCCGCCGCCCATGTTGCTGTGGCCCATGTTGCTCTGGCTCGTGCTCAGCAATTCGTAGACCGACCAGGAGTAGGCCGACAGGGTCCCAATCGAGATCAGCGTGTCCATGGTGGCTTTTCCGTGACGAAGGTTCATCCAGGTGGCACGGTGAAATGGGTACGCTCCCCACAGCACAACCGGAGTTGCCAGCGCAAGGCTCCACCACTGCCAATCTGTTACCTGCAGCGCTGGGATCATCGCCATTGCCACGACCGGCAGCGTAAGTACTGAGCAGATCACGAGGCGGTAGCGGAGCGACCTCAGAGGGTCGTGCTGATCAAGCTCCGATTGCTCAAGCAGAGACGCAGCCCCAGGGACAGCTAACGGTTCCGCTGAGTATCCGGTTTCGGACACAGCTTGGATCAAGAGTGATTCGTCGAGCTTTTTCGGGCTGTAGATCGTGGCGAGTTCGGTGGCGTAATTCACCGAGGCATCGACGCCCACAATCTGATTGAGCCGCTGCTCCACATGCGCGGCGCAAGATGCACAGGTCATGCCCGAGACATGCAACTGCATTTCATAGTGCTCCATGTCATGTTGCTTGCCGGTCAGTGGCTCGTTCACCATACCGAGAGTATACCCCCCTAGGGTATACTTGCAACTGTTCTTGCTCTTCGGAGAGATTCGACAAACCATGGCAAATACGGCGACCGCGAGGCTGAGTCTGAACCGCTATAGAGACCGCGGTGCGAGGACCATGCGAAGGAGACGGCACAGGCCACCAAGAAGTAGGGCGCTGCTCCTAGGCCGAACAATTCCAATCCCATGATGGTGCACGCAATCGGAGCGTTAGCCGCACCACCAAATACCGCAACAAAGCCAAGAGCGGCAAGGAAGGGAACCGGTACGTCTAGTACCACCGCCAGGCTGGCGCCCAACGTTGCACCCATAACAAACAGCGGAGTTACTTCTCCACCGACAAAGCCAGACCCAAGGGTCACAGCCGTAAGCAGCAACTTCGCTGCGAACGCCCAAGTGGGTACTGGCCCGCCGAACAAGCTTCGCTCTATCAATCCAATCGACAGCCCGTTGTAGATCCGCGTCTGCCACAACAAGCTCAGTGCAATGACAACCAATCCTCCAAAAAACGGCCGGGCCGGAAACCAACGAATCAACCGAGCACATCCCCATTTGATTGCGTGAACCAACACCGAAAACACCGTCCCCACCAGCCCAAAGGCCACAGCAGCAAGAGCTACCTTGAGCAGCACAATGAGTGAGAGCTCAATATGGCCAAGATCGGGAGTGAGGGTATGGGTAATCCCAAGCCAAGTCACGATGGCACTGCCCGTAAGAGATGCAAGCAAACAAGGCAAAACTGCATTGAGGTGTTCGCCCGTTCGACGCTGTACTTCTAGGCCAAATACTGCACCAGCGAATGGAACACCAAACACTGCACCGAAGCCGGCAGAGATTGCTGCCACCAACAAGATCCTGCGATGTGCAGCACTGACTCGCAAGGATCTAGATGCCCAATCAGTCAACGAGCCACTCATCTGAATAGCTGCACCCTCTCGCCCGGCGGAACCACCAAAGAGCTGTGTGAGGACGGTTCCCACAAAGATCATCGGCGCCATCCGCCGCGGCACCCAAGCTTGTGGATCGTGGATCTCATCAAGAATGAGGTTGTTCCCCTCTACTGCACGGCCGCCGCCGTAGTGATAGGCCAAGCCAATTGCTAGACCAGCTACGGGAAGCCCAAAAAGTAATGCAGGGTGGTTCAGGCGTGTCGCTGTTGCCCAATCAAGTGTCATCAAAAACGCAGCCGAAGAGACTCCGGCCAGCACGCCAACGATCAGGCTCAGCAGGGCCAGCAGGGCAAGATCGGCGACACGCCTTTGCCAACTCACTTAGGCAAGCTCCACAAGTTCGAGCATCGAGTCGTCAAAGTGGTCAAGTTGACCCTCTGGCATCATGAGTACTCGATCAGGCTGCAAGGCACGCACAAATTCGGGGTCATGGCTGACCAAAATGATGGTTCCCGGCCACTGAGAAAACGCCTCGCCGACCGCAGTTCGTGACATGGGATCCAAGTTGTTTGTGGGCTCATCTAACAGCAGCAAGTTATGGCCGCCAACCACTAGTTGCGCTAGAGCAAGTTTGGTTTTTTCGCCTCCAGAAAGTGTGGCCGCATCCTGAAAGGCCTTGTCACCAGAAAGGCCGAACATACCCATCACCCCGCGCAGTTCCTGATCTCCGATCGAGGCCGACAGGCGCATGTGGTCAAGCAAGGATCGTCCGTCCTCAATCCCCTCATGCTCTTGGGCGTAGTAACCCATGCTGGTTCGACCACCAATGCGGACTCTTCCAGAATCGGCGACGGCCTGATCAGCAAGCAGCTTGAGCAGCGTGGTTTTTCCAGCTCCGTTGAGCCCCATGATCATCAGCCTCTCACCACGACCAGCATCAAAGGAGACATCTGAGAATACGGTGACTGCCCCAAAGCTCTTGGCTAGGTCTTTTGCTTCAATCACCTGGCGATCAGATTCCGGTGGTGTGGGAAGGCGAACTGCAATCACACGCCGCTTTTCCGGTCCGG
>WLJI01000198.1 GCA_009701845.1 Actinomycetota bacterium | reverse complement strand
GATGGTGACATCGTTTGAGGGGCAGGTCTACTGCTATCACGAGATCGTCCATAACCAGCGGGTCGTGCGGCAGTTTCAAGATCTTGGCGTGGTTTTTGTAGACAGCATCTTGGATGTACCTGAAGGTCGACCCATCATGTTGTCTGCCCATGGTTCAGCACCAGAGGTCGTCGCCGCTGCTAGAGAGCGCGGGGGGTTTGTGGTTGATGCCGTCTGCCCGCTAGTGACCAAAGTGCATCATGAGGTCAAGGTACGTGCGGGTAAGGGCTACTCCATTGTTTATATCGGCCACGACGGCCATGAAGAAGCTGTGGGAACCATGGCAGTCGCACCCGAGTCGGTGCACCGCGTTGAGTCGCTTGAAGAGGTAGCCGCTCTCCCCGAATTTGAAACTCCCGTGGCGCTCCTTGCTCAAACCACTTTGTCCCATCGCGATTGGGAGGCCGTTGCAGATGCCACCCGCGAACGGTTCCCCGATATGTGGATGCCAGGTCACTCCGACTTGTGTTTTGCCACCACGAATCGCCAGTCGGCGTTAATGAGCATTGCAGATTCCTGTGACGCAATCGTCGTGATCGGCTCTGCGAACTCCTCTAATACCGTCGCCCTAGAGAAACTGGCTCGCTCAGCAGGATGCGATCTTGTGTATCGGATCAATGCTCCTGAGGAACTACCCGAGGGCCTCACTGGGGTGGTCGGCGTGACTGCTGGTGCCTCGGCGCCCGAGGAACTTGTCGAAGCAGTACTTCATCATCTCAATCCGATCAATGGTGTCGAAGAGATTCGCATTACCGACGAGGAAGAGTATTTTCCTCCGCCTCGGAACCTGCGTGAACTTCTGAGCGCCGTAGATCAGATCGGAACCTTTGGCTTGGGTGGCGATGCAACCAGCCCACTCAACTCGGGAGACCGAGACCTCTCTGCAAGTTCAGTGTTGAGCAACTTGGCCTGAGTCTGCTTCCGAGCTGCTAGCCGCAACGAACGATTCTTGCAGGTCTTTTTTGATGCGATCAGTTAACTCAGTGACGCTGTGCCGTGGGACTCGACCCGTCAGAGGCACATCGGGGTAGATCGGTTCACCAATGACTACCGAGATACGAACAGGCCGAGGAAATTTTGCCCCAGGCGGAAGCGCCTGCTCGGTTCCACCGATGGCGACCGGTAGTACAGGAACCCGGTAGCGAGAAGCTACCCAGGCGGGGCCGTTGTGAACCTCATGTATCAGCGGCCCAGACATGCGCTTTCCCTCGGGGAACATCAACAGCAAGTCGCCGTGAGCGAGTGCCTGTTCGCAGCAGCGCAGCGCAGCACGATCGGCATGCTCACGACTCACAGGGAAAGAGCCCATCTTCTCTAAAAACGAACCCATAAACCGATGATTCCAGAGGCTCTCTTTAGCCATACAGCGAAGGATGCGACGCGGAGGCAACGCAGAGCCGATCAGGAACGCGTCAAGGTTCGACCGATGCACCCCTACAACAAGAAAGGGCCCATCAAGTGGGATCCGCTCTTTGCCATGAACACTCAGACGAAAGTAGCCCTGAGCGATCAGACTGACGGCCACGCGAATACTTGTATGAATCACACGCCCCGAGGAGCTCATCGGAGCAACCTCGTGGCGAGTCGCTAGCGCTGGCGCTGGCGCTTCATGACCAGAGCTACCCAAACCCTGTTGCATCTCCGTGCCACAAGATCTGAGCGGATCGTTCACGATCGGCTCTCCACAAGTGCCGCCAACAACTCGACCACCTCATCAATCTCGATCGTCGAGGTGTCAATGCTGACCGCCCCATCGGCTTCGACAAGTGGACTGTCTGCTCGGCCACGATCGGCGGCATCGCGACGAGCGATATCTGCAGCAACCTGGTCGTACTCTAAGTCAGTCATCTCTTTGGCTCTGCGCTGTGCGCGCACCTCTGGTGATGCGGTCAAAAAGACCTTCAGCACCGCATCGGGAAACACCACCGAGCCGATGTCTCTTCCTTCTATCACTCCACCACCGTGCTCAGCAGCCCAAGCCCGCTGACGAGCCCGCAGTTGTTCACGAACGACCGGGTTTGAGGCCACCATACTGACTGCTCGGGAAACCTCGGGGCCACGAATCTCGAGCGTTGCATCAACACCGTCCACGATGACAACACCCCCCTCAACCGACATCTCAACTGCTGCAGCTAAACGACCAATTGGCTCTGGGTCTGCAGGGTCGATCTGCCTGCGGATGGCGGCAAACGCGATACAGCGATACATGGCACCCGTATCAAGATAAGTCAGGCCGAGTCGCTCGGCTAGGCGCCGTCCAACGGTTGATTTACCTGATCCCGCTGGGCCATCAATTGCAATTACTCGCACTGTCCTGATCCTCCGATTTTCAGTGACTCTATCTGCATCACTCGCCACCCGACCCTCGAAGGCGTTCAAGCTCATTCCAAAAAGTGGGATACGTCTTTGCCACACAGTCAGGGTCGGCGATGTGTATTCCTGGTATCCGAAGCCCAATGAGAGCAAAACTCATTGCCATTCGATGGTCTTGGTACGTCTGCACAACCCCCGGCTGAGGTAGGCCGGGATGAATCAGGAACCCATCAGGTTCTTGAACTGCGTCAACTCCGAGTCGTTGAAGTTCTGTAACCACTGCAGCAATTCGATCAGTCTCCTTAGCTCGGATGAATCCAATGCCAGTGACTCTGGTCGGGGAATCTGCAAAAGGGGCAATAGCCGCCAAGGTTTGAGCCGTGTCAGACATTTCTGCCATGTTCACATCAATCCCGCGGAGAACTCCCGTTCCTACTACTCGAGTCGATGTGGCTGTTCTTGTCACCTGTGCACCCATTCGCTCGAGCACCTCGACAAACCCCAGGTCTCCCTGCAGAGATTGAGTACCAAGTCCTTCGATCTGCACGCTTCCGCCGAGCAAGGCCGCTGCCGCAAAGAAGTACGAGGCCGCCGATGCATCCGGCTCAACCGAAAATTCGCTCACGGCTCGATAACTTGTGGGTTGCACAGACAAGCTTTGATACTGATCATGAGCCGTTTGCGCTCCGAAGGCTTCCATCACCTTCAGTGTCATCTCCACATACGGCTGAGAGACAAGGTCGCCGACCATCTCTACTCGCAGACCCTCATCCATCTCTGGAGCGGCAAGTAACAGCCCCGACAAGAACTGACTACTGACATCCCCACGCAATTGAATCGAGCCGCCGGCCAAGCCCTGCGCCTCGATCTGCACTGGCAAATGGCCTGGCTCCCCCAACGGCAACAGGACACACCCAAGTGCGCTCAGAGCGTCAAACATCTCGCCCATGGGGCGAAGGCGCAGAGGTGCGGCGCCGTCAAGCACAACGGTCGACTGACCGAGCGCTGCTACTGGTGCCACAAAGCGCGAGGTCGTTCCCGACAGACCTGCGTCGAGAACCGCACCCTGCACCACTGGCGCACCTCGCACGCCTTCTACAGTGATGCGCTGCGCTGACGGCTCTGTATGGATGCCTACGCCGAGTGCTGTGAGGCAACGAACCATGGCCTCTGTATCTTCGGCAAATAACGCGCCAGTCAGCGTAGAAGTTCCCCTTGCTAGCGCAGCGCAAATCAGCGCACGGTTAGTAATGCTCTTAGAACCAGGCGGCCTGAATTCGACCTCGAAGGGTTGCGTCAGCGGCTGCACCTCAACCGAGTTCATACACCGACACCACTCTGGACTGTGAACGAAGTGCATCAGCAAGCGAGGCGGCCCGATCGGCGTCAACTACCAAAATCAGTCGGCCGCGCTGATCACCAGCCGAATGTGCAACCTCT
>WLJI01000197.1 GCA_009701845.1 Actinomycetota bacterium | reverse complement strand
TACATGGTGCTCATTCTGACTCTGCTTGCCTTCTTAGCAGTCCACTTAATGTTCGACGAGCGAGAGTTGCTCGATCGCGCTATCAGCGACGTTCTTGCTGGCGGCACCTACACCTACCATGTCGTGCACCCAGTTCATTCAGAACTTGTTGGCGGCGGTGAAGCACCAATTCGACCGCTGATCCAACTGTGGTCGCTGTCTGTAGAGGAACACTTCTACCTGTTTGGCGTGCTGCTCATCCTGCTGATTATTCGGTTTAGAAAAACCAAGGCCCTCGTTGTTGGCTTTTTGGCCGCATGGCTACTCATCGGCATTGCTCGCTTTACAGGCCATGTGGGCCCCAGGTTTGCCTGGTACCAACGACCGGACGCTCTGCTCATCGGCGTAGCTATTGCATTCCTCAATGCGCACATGCCACGTAGTTGGTCGCCTCGGGTCTCAAGGATCATGGGCCACGTTGCTACTGCTGCCCTCGTCATCATGCTTGCAGTGGTTTTTTCGGGAACCTACCTTGCAAAGTTGGTCGGCCTGTACGTCCCCTTCCTAGTCCCCGAGGGCGGCTCTCTACATGACGGCCTGTATTGGGGTGAATTTGGATTCACCATCGTCTCTGGATGCATGGCGATTCTGGTGCTCACCATGATCCGCTGCCGAGACCACTGGCTAGTACCGATTCTCTCTTACAAGGCTTTCACTGCAGTCGGAGTTCGCAGTTATGGCTTGTACCTGATCCATGTCCCCCTAGGCGTGCTGCTGATCGAAACGGTTGGCAGGAAGTCTGAATTACTCGCACTCATTCTTTATGTGCCGCTACTGGTGCTCTGCACCGAGATTGCCCATCGCTGGGTCGAGAAACCCGCCATGAAACTCAAGACCCGCATGTCTACCCCCGGTGCTTCAGGTACGGCACAGCGAGACGCTGCAGCACAGCAAGACACTGCAGCACAGCAAGACACTGCAGCACAGCAAGACACTGCAGCACAGCAGGACACAATCCCGCCTGCCGAGTAGCCCGGCTCGCCGCCTAGCTAAACAGCAAGTTGGCTAGGTCTGCGGGCAGGTTCGCTCGCCAACCATTCGAGACATGCCATTGGCAAAGTCCACGAACGGCCCAGACCCCGCGACTACGTCCATATCTTCAATCACACAGGTGTGATCAATCGGATACACGTTCCACCCATTGCGCTCAATCGCTGCGTCAACCTTGGCATTCGGAGTCAGATAAATCACGAGCCAGACGTTGCCGTCAACCTGCGGAATCTCGATGACCTCCGCAGTATCAGGCAGATCGTTCAGGTCAGCGCTCGGATACAGGAACGTCAGCTCCGACAATCGATACGAGTCCCGGCCGGGTTGAACCTCGGTTGCTCCGGGTTGAGCGAGAACTAGGTTTGCCCCTTGGTCAATCAAGTGCTGCACCGTCGCCATTCGCACATGGCCGGGATAGTACGGATTGATTGCATAACCAGTCCGCGCGGTCACCGGATCAGTCAAACCCAACATGTCAATCGTGGGAAGGTCGGCGAAGTACGGCAACACTCCAAGCGGCGCCACTGCCAACACAGGTTGCCCCGCAAGATCTGCTCCACCAGGGAACTCCTTGGCGAGCAACTCTCCCTTGCCCTTCCAGGAGGTGGTGGACTCATTCGGCCAATGACTCAGCTCAGTAAAAGTCAACACCGGGTACGGAATGATGGTTGGTATCACCCGATGAATCCCCGAGAAGAACAACAGCACAACAATCAGCAGCACTTCTTTGCGCGGGCTCTTGTACTCATCGATCAGGTAGGCCGCAACCATGGCCAACACCGGCAGCACGGGCACCATAAACCGGTACTCCATAAAGTCGCCGCCCACCGCGCAGATATAGAGGAACCAGATGGGAATCACGGCCATCACCTGCGCAACTCCCGGAATGGCGAAGAGTTCTTTGCGCTGGCGACGGAATCGACCGATCAGCAAGAACGCTGCATACGAGACAAAGAACGCTGCGATGTAGAACAGGCCATACAAAGGTGGAACTAGCGGGTTCGCCGCAGACTTTGCATAAAAGGTGTTGGGCAACAAGTTGCCGTAGTACGAGAGTTTCCAGACAAACCAGGGCAGCACCAACACGGCTGCCGGAACACCGATCTGCAGCGCAGCCAAGGCCACGGCCTTCGTCGGCGCTGCTCTGTTACCAGCATCACTACTGCCAGCATCACGACTGCCGGCATCACGACGCCAGAGCGCAATCAGATACGCCAGTATCCAGACTGTGATGAGCACCACAGAATCCATTCGCGTGAGCACAGCGAGTCCGGCGCACAGCCCGGCCCCCACGCGGCGCGCTGCTACCCCGCGCGCAGCAACCCCGACAGTCGCACTCTCGGTGACTGGCAACAACAGCGCTGCAACCGATACCACCAGCAGTGTTTGCTGCATGGTCTCAAGGCCGCCCGTGGCATAGGTCAAGAAGGTCATGTTGGCTAGCAATGTCAGTGCAACAAGAAAGCCAAAAGATTGGCTACTGAACAACCGCCGAGCCAGACGAAGCGTGACCGCAACCGTGGCCACCATCAGCGCAATACCAATGACCTGGCTAAAGATCGGCGAAGACCAACCCAGCTTCTCTGGGATGACGTGCATCAGGGTCCACAAAAAGTTTGTGTAACCCTCTACCCGCTCTCCGGGATTGAAGACCAGACCGTTACCCCGGGCCAGATTTCGCGCATAGCGATACGTTATAAACGCATCGTCTTGGACAAATCGAACGATCCAAGCGGCAATGGCCGCCAGCACGTACAGGCCAATCTCGGCCTGCTTCCAGTGCCCCTCAAATCGGCGATCAAGAATATTTGAGACTCGCTTTACACCAGCAGTCACGTTGCCCCAACAGTCACGCAATCATGCTACTGCTCTGGGCGGCAAACTCCGTCTGCGCGTGCCGCTGCAGCACTCGCCGCAGCTACCGAACTCGCCACCGTTGGGTCAAACACCGATGGGATGATATGGGTTGGCGAAAGGTCCTCAGCGCTGACCGCATCGGCGATCGCCCCAGCCGCCGCCAACTTCATATTCTCGGTAATTTTGCGAGCACCAGCATCGAGCGCCCCACGGAAGATGCCAGGGAAGGCCAACACATTGTTGATCTGATTCGGAAAGTCCGACCGACCAGTGGCAATCACCGCGGCAACATCTTGAATGAGTTCAGGTCTGATTTCTGGATCAGGGTTTGCCATAGCAAACACGATTGGGTCCTTGGCCATAGAGATCACATCTTCACGAGTAATCAGGTCAGGCCCAGACAAACCAATAAAGACATCTGCCCCGGGCATGACCGAAGAGATCGTTCCAGAGAGACTCTCAAGGTTTGTGTTCTCTGCAAACCACTGCTTCGACTTGTTGAGTCCCTCACGCCCGGTATGAACTGCGCCTTGGCGATCACAACCAATCACGTTGCCCACACCGGCATTGAGCAAGATCTTCGACACAGCAACACCAGCAGCGCCCACTCCGGCAACCACAACCGTTACCTGGGACATGTCCTTGCCAACAATCTTGAGAGCATTTTCCAAGGCTGCTAGCGCAACAATTGCAGTTCCGTGCTGATCGTCGTGGAACACCGGAATATCCATGAGTTCAACCAGGCGCTCTTCAATCTCGAAAGCTCCAGGGGCGGCAATGTCTTCCAGGTTGATTCCACCAAAAGTTGGCCCCAAGCGAAGCACCGTCTCAACAATCTCGTCTGGGTCAGTAGTGGCCAAACAGATCGGAAACGCATCCACTCCAGCAAAATGCTTAAACAACAGCGCCTTGCCCTCCATGACGGGCATAGCTGCCTCGGGCCCAATATCGCCAAGACCCAACACCGCAGTGCCGTCAGAAACAATGGCGACCGTATTGCGCTT
>WLJI01000196.1 GCA_009701845.1 Actinomycetota bacterium | reverse complement strand
TGGCCGAGTTCAGCCGGCCCGGTTCAGCCGCCGCATTCAGCCGCCGAGTTCCGCTGGCCCGGTTCAGCCGCCGCATTCAGCCGGCCTTGTGGGTCAACCCTCGGTTTGTTCTTGACACCTGCGCAATCCGCGTAGCGGACCCAGGTTTGAGTAGTAGTCAAAAAGCACCCGCACGGGGACGGCGTGCCGCATTTCGTCACAACGCGGTTTTATTGCAACGCTGTCTCAGCGCCCTCTGGCTTGCCGGCTCGCTCCAGCCAGTCGAGTTCAACCGGTCGAGTTCAACCGCCGCACTCCGTGCTGATCCAGTTGATGATGGCCTCGTTTGCCTGAACAAAATCTGGGTCAGTCAGCGCATTCGTAGCCTCTAAGAAGTCTCCACCGGCAGTTTCCTTCAAGGTTTGAGCCACCAGATCAAGATCATCCTGCAGGTCGCTCGGCGCCTTGGCCTTCAGTTCTCCAAGCACCTTGTCAATCTCTGCCTCAGCAGTGTCCGAGGTATACGCAACGGCTATGAGTTGGCTATAGGCAAGTCCCACGGTGGCGCAGTTACCCAGGTCGCCAAGGCCGGCAGCGAGGTCACCTAGCTGGTCACCCAGATCGCCCAAATCGCCCAAATCGCCCAAATCGCCCAGATCGCCAGCCCCACCGAGCTCGTCTGTGGGGCTTGGGGCAGGCCGCATAGAAGACGTCATCTGAGCGCTGACCTCTTGAGGGTTTGCGCTGCATCCCGGCAGCATCGCTACAGCCAGTAGCCCGGCCAAAACTAGGGCGAGACTCCCAGTGGAAATCTTTCGAAGCGTAATCATGCTCGACAGTCTTACCCAGAACTTGAGCAGCTATCAGGTCCATTCCAGACAACCCTGAGATAACCCTGAGATAACCCTGATTTACCTGCCAGCGTTAGGGCTGTTTGATGGCTAGTGAATCCTGAGAAACTATGACAGTTGCCGGGTCGATCACCTGAAAATCATCTGATGTGAGCTTCCCCAACGTGGCTAGATCGTCATCGTCCCAGCGAGCATCAACGGTGCCGCGAAGCTTGAATCCCGGACCGGTGTCCGACAGAATCACGCCGTATTTTTGTGCAGCCTGGGCTACTACTTTGGCCTGCGGACCCAGTCCGCTGAGGTCTGCAGTGGCGTCGAGGCGCAACCAGGCGCCCATCGGTGGGGCATTTGGATCAGTCGAGACTCCGTCCCCACCGCGTGCCGGCCACACAAACTTGCCGGGAGCGGAGATTGCAGTCGAAGCCAGAATCGCGTGGTTGACCGCTCCAGCGTCTACTTCGGCATAGGTGATGGTGCCAGGCAGCAACGGCATTCGCGCTGCAATGGTTGAACCAGTTGGATACTCCAAAGAATCCATGCTCCAAGTTGCGCCCGCACCGGCCTGCCAATGCCCAAACCAAGATCGGATTGCAATGAGTTCCCAAGCCTGCCGCTTCTGTAGATCTACTGCCAAGTAGTGCTGATCAAAATGATAGGTGGGCATCCCCTCGATATAGGCGGGGTCAGTAATTGGGTAGGGCCCGGCAAAAGATGCGGCCGGGTATTGAGTGAGTTCAACTTGCTGTACCGGTGTTTGGGCATCAACAAGGTTAAAGGGAAGGCCGAAAGCAACGCCGTCTGTGACGGTTCCACGAAACCCCGCACTGAGCGCCAAGCCGTTCTGTGACGTAATCCACTGATCACTTTGAGCCGCAATCGGCAGGTCAGTAATTGGGCGATAGAACAACGCTTCTGCAGGTAGCAACGCGGGTAGCGCGGGAAACTCGGGCACAAAAAACGGTGGCGGCCAATACGCAACAGTGAGCGCAAGACCGAGCACGGCTACCGTCGATGCACAAACTAGGGGTACCTTGCGCCCCAGTTTCTTTCGGCGGAACGCCAGCAGAAGCAGCACCGCAAGTGTGGCGAGGCCAATCAGAAACAAGATGCGCCCAAGCCCAGAGAGCAAAAACTCCGAACCAGGAATCATCACCTGCGGACCGTTCACTTGGGGGTCCTGAGTCATCACCTACGAGAGGCTATACGGCAGGGGCTAGCCGAACTTCTTCTGACCCGAGCGCTTTCGGTTAGCAAGCTTCGCCTTGAGGTAATCGCGGTTCATCATTGCGATGAAGTCGATCGAGATCTCTTTCGGGCAGGCCTCTTGGCACTCGCCATGGTTGGTGCAGGAGCCAAAGAACTCCTCCATCTTTTCTACCATTGCCTCGGATCGGGCTAGTCGCTCGGGCTGGCCTTGTGGCAGCAAGTTGAGGTGTTGCATCTTGGCGGCCGTAAACAAGTTCGCCGCAGAGTTAGGACACGCTGCGACGCAGGCTCCACAACCAATACATGCGGCGGCATCCATGGCAGCATCCGAGGCCTCTTTCGGCACCAAGGTGATGTTTGCATCAGGAGCAGAACCAGTGTTGACCGAGATATAGCCACCGGCCTCAATGATGCGATCAAAGGCGGCCCGGTTGACAGCCAAGTCCTTCACTAGCGGGAAGCCGGCGGCACGCCAAGGCTCCACCACAATCTCATCGCCATCAGAGAACTTGCGCATAAAGAGCTGGCAAGTTGCCGTGCCCTTCTGCGGTCCGTGCGCCTGGCCGTCGATCATCAAACTGCAACTTCCGCAGATTCCTTCACGGCAGTCATGGTCGAAAGCAATTGGTTCACGATCCTCAAGGATCAGGCCTTCGTTGACGTAATCCAACATCTCTAAGAAGGATGCGTCATCGGCAACTGCAACGTCGTAGTACTCAAATGCGCCAACGTCATCGGCAGATTCCTGCCGCCAGACTTTGAGCTTCAGATTCAAGGTGGTGCTCACAATTATTCTTCTTCCCTTGTCCGGGCCGACTACTTGTAGCTGCGCTGAGACAACTTGACGTTGTCAAAGACCAGCGGTTCTTTGTTCAGGATTGCGTCTTTTTGGATCTCGGGGCCGCCATACTCCCAAGCGGCCACGTAAGCGAAGTCCTCGTCGTCGCGAAGAGCCTCGCCCTCGGGGGTCTGATGCTCTTCACGGAAGTGGCCACCGCAGGATTCCTCACGATGAAGAGCATCGCTCACCTTGAGCTCTGCCATCTCCATAAAGTCGGCAACGCGTAGCGCCTTTTCGAGCGACTGATTGAAGCCGTTGCCGGAGCCCAGCACCTTGACCTCTTTCCAGAACTCCTCGCGAAGTGCTGGGATCTCTTTCAATGCAGTCTCTAGGCCGGCCTTGTTACGGCTCATGCCGCAGTAATCCCAAACCAACTTGCCAAGCTCACGATGGTAGTGATCCGGGGTGTTGGTGCCCTTGATGGCCATGATCTGGTCGACCATGTCTTGGGTGGTGGCCAGCGAAGAAGTGAAAGCCTCATGCGAGGTTTCGACCGGCGCATCGCCGAGTAGCCCAGACAAGTAACCGGCAACTGTGTTTGGCGCCACAAAATAGCCATCAGCCAAGCCCTGCATGAGGGCTGAAGCACCCAAGCGGTTCGCACCGTGGTCGCTGAAGTTTGCTTCGCCCAAAGCAAACAGCCCTGGCACGGTGGTCTGCAGGTTGTAGTCAACCCACAACCCGCCCATGGTGTAGTGAGTAGCGGGGTAGATGCGCATCGGAACGCTGTAGGGGTCTTCTCCTGTGATGCGCTCGTACATATCGAACAGGTTGCCGTAGCGGGCCTTGATGGTTTCCTTGCCGAGTCGTCCAATGGAATCAGCGAAGTCCAAGTAGACGCCGTTCTTAAGCGAACCAACACCCTTACCCTCGTCCACAACGATCTTGGCGTTTCTCGACGCAACATCGCGGGGGACCAAGTTGCCAAATGCTGGGTACTTGCGCTCCAAGAAGTAGTCGCGATCAGCGTCTTGAATGTCACCCGGTGCACGGGTCTCTTCTGCAGCAGAGGGCACCCAG
>WLJI01000195.1 GCA_009701845.1 Actinomycetota bacterium | reverse complement strand
GCAGCGCGAGTACAACCTGTATTTTTCGGGTGCGAAGCAGGCCTCAACGCGAGTCTCTCGAATCGAGAAATACACGCCCAAAATACTCAGCGGAAAGGGTTTTCGCGACCGCTAGAAGGCTCAGGGCAGCCCAACTATTCGCCGAGCTTGACCTCGGCGAGGGAGCGAGCTGCTGAGTACACGGGAACTGCTTGAGACCCGGCTGCGCTCGGCCAGTCGGGTGCCCGATAGATAGCTATTCGGGAGATTTGCGAGCAGTCTCCGCCAGGATCACATGTGAGTGAACCTGACAAGCCGGGGTAGGCCTCTACATCGAGCATGGCTGCTCGCAGGTCTGCTCGGTCAACCACGAGCGACCCACCCGGAACCCGAGTCGCTGCACGGCGAAGCGCACCAAAGAGCAGGTTTGTTGCATCGTAGGCCGAGGCATGAAAAACGCTTGTTGGGGCTCGGCCGGTACTGCGCTGCAGCGCTGGCAGGAACTGCTGCGAGTAAAAAGTGTTGTTCTTAATGTCGGACAAATCTGGTCCAGAGGCCAAGACACCGTTTCCGGCCTCTCCTGCGGCTGCAAGAAACTCTGAGGATTGGCATGCATCAGAGGTCTGAATAGAAAGGTCCTTGAGCGAAGGCCTACTGCGAATCTGCATGACGACTTCATGGCAGGTGGGCTCAAACAGCGCCATGAACACAGCACTCGGAGGGTCAGCTTCTAGCTGATCGGCAATCTGTGCCGGCGTGAGCATCGCAGGCCCACCTTCTGGATCGACTACCCCTGCTCCCCCGGCAGCAGAAAGTTGCGCTTTGGCCTGACCACCCTGTTGGGCGAATCGCTGCCGAAACACATTTGTCAGCGAATCCGAGTACGCACTTCCATCGCTGACTGTGGCCGCAGTGTCGGCGCTGAGAATCTGCCGGGTGTAGTCGGCGACCACTGCGCCCTGCACGACATCATTGGGCGCTGTTCGGAAGTAGAAGCGTTGGTGGCGATCTGGGTCAGTCAAGCTCGGCGCTGTGTTGGATGAAGAAACCAGCAGTACCGACTTATCTGAGAGTGTGACATCTGCAGCATCCAATGCAGCCGATGAGCAGGTGGTACCCACTACGCCGAGCAACCGCTGCTCTGCCAAGAGTCGCTTTGCACCTGACAGTCCACCCTCGGCTGAACAGCCCTCGTTATCTACTGCCAGACTTACCCGGTGCCCCAGCAAATCGCCCGGCACTTGATCAAACTGGCCATCAAGGTAGTCAATTGCCAGGTTCACTCCATCCAAAGAGTCCTGGCCGAGTCCGCCAGATTCATCACCGAGCCATGCCAGCACACCGAGCGTGAGAGATTCACCATTACCGATAAACAGGCAGTCATCAGGTCGCTCAGTTGCGTCCTGTCGAGTTGTACATGTTCGCTGCGGACGCGGGTCATCCACCCAGGATTGGTATCTGCCCGCTTCAAGCTCTGTAACGAGGTCTCGAATGGGTACTCGGTCCGCCTGAAAGGCGCCGCGAAACGGGGCGCCGATGGCAAGAATTGCCGCAAGGTCAAGTGCGACCACCGCCACGATCCCCCAGGCAATCAGCGAATACTTGTGACCTGATCGCAACGCCACGACCATGGCGTTGAAGATGAGCGCAATTCCTGCAAGAGCGCTAATACCAAACAGTGCCAAGGGAAGACTCTCGGCAGAAATTGCTACACGCTGCCTTCGAATTGCAGCGAGTTGATCCACAGCCTGTTGCATCGCATCTGCCGCAAGCGTCGGTGTTTCCGGTTGCAGCCCAACTTGGCGAACTCGGCCTTCGAGCTGTTTGAGCTCATTAAAGGCCGATACCTCGGTACCACCTCCGGCACCAAGGACTCGCCACTCAGACTCATCAACTCGGCGCAGATAGGCATCGAGGTCATCTATGACGAGTTCCACCTGCGGAGCCGAGAGTCCCTGAGTATTGAATGCTAATTGCGAGGCTGCAGCCACCTCTGAACCAACAAGTCGCTGCGTCTCGCGAAGCGTGCCGTACTCGCTGTTAATGAGGAAGCCTGTGAAGATCGCAAAGAGACTGCCGAGCGCTGTCATGTAGGCGGCTGCGATGGGTGCCGCTTTGTCAATGTTGAGTCTGCGAATCAGCAACGCAGCGATCACGGCGGCTCCGACTGCGAAACTGCCCATCAACAACAGCAACCAGACTGAATTGATCGAGGAGAGCCAGCGCATGAGGTTCACCCTAGGGGGCTGCACTGTCTGAGCCGAACTTTGCTTGAAGCTCTAGCTGACACCGTATTCAGCAGCACTCAACTCAACTTCCGCATGAGAAGAGCGCGGGCCATACTTCACGGGTGAGATTTGGCGGCACAACCACACGTATGGGCTTTGGCTTGGCGACAGCACTCGCACTTGGGGTGCTGCTCGGCTCTTGCAGCGCCGACCCAGTGCGGCCGGAGTCACGAGCTGCCGGGTCCGAGACCATGCTGCCGCTACTCAGCGTCAGTAGCGGCATGTTGGCCGAACAAGAACAAGATGCACGGATTCGACTCGATACTTCTACCTCGGCTGATGGGATCGCCTTATTTTGCGATGGCCTAGTCGAGATGGCGGCGTCCTCGCGTTCGATGTCTGATCGTGAGAAGAAGCAATGCAAAGACAGCGATAGATCGCCAGTAGAGATTCCTGTTGCAAATGACGCAATCGTGGTGGTGACGAATCCCTCCAACCCCGTAGCCTGTCTGTCGACTGATCAGCTCTACGGTCTGGCCGGACCTGAATCCACGGGGTTTGACTCTTGGGCTGACGCCAACTCGCTGAGCGGCGCACCTGCCTTGCCCGAGCAGCCGCTGAAGGTGCTTGTTCCACCGAGCGGATCTGGCACTCTTCAGTTGTTTGTCTCCACGGGGCTTGGGCCGACTGCTGAGGTTCGAGAGACGGATCCAAAACTCCGAAACGACGCCGTCTCGGTAGAGAGCAATGAGCTCGTACGATCGGCAGTACTCAGTGAGCCGGCGGGCCTTGGCGTAGCCGCTGTGAGCTCGGCAAAGAGTTGGAAGGACTCCGTGCGAATCCTGCAATTGCGCTCAGACAGCAGCGCCGAATGTGCAGACCCGACTGAGTCCAACGTGGCAAGCGGCGCATACCCACTTGGACGGAGCTTGTCGGTCATTGTCGACCGCAGAACTGTCGAGCAGGACCAAACGATCTCTGACCTAGTGTCACTTTTGCTCTCGGCAGAGGGGCAAAAGGCTGTTGCCGAAACAGGCGCACTCCCGCTTGACCCTTCGCAGCTCAAGGAGAGTCAACGGCTGTGGAACACAGTTATTGAGTAGCGACTGAGAACCTAGCGACTCGGCTTCCCCCTGCTGCTGTGCCTTGGGACTAACCTCCGCGAATGACCATGAGCAGTTCGAGGCCTACTGGGACGCCGGCATTTCGCCGTGACCTGAATATCTGCACAACTTGGTCCCTGCCTTCATGGAGTACCGGCCCGCAAGGTGATGAGCAGGCTGCCCTAGCAGCAGCCCTTGATGCAGGTTTTGAGGGTGTGCAAGGTGCGAACCCTGGTCGCTGCAGAGCTCTTGGTCTGGTTCCGACTACGTTCGCCATCCAACCAACTCCGGGTGGGCTTCTCGAACAGGCTCTCCGCTGGGCCGAGTCTGGTTTCGAGTGCTGCACGATTTTGTTGGGCACCGGACTTGAAGATGACGCTGCGGCCGACATGCTGATTGAAGAGGTGCTCAACGTCAGCTCAACTGCTGGGATTCCCCTGTATGTAGAGACACATCGAGCCACGCTCACGCAAGACATGTGGCGGACGGTGCAACTCGTTGAGCGGTTCCCGGACCTGCGCTTCAACGGCGACTTTTCTCACTGGTATACCGGTCAAGATATGGCAGCCAATGACTTCGAGGCGACCCTTGAGTTTCTCTCTCCTGTGCTTGACCGAGTG
>WLJI01000194.1 GCA_009701845.1 Actinomycetota bacterium | reverse complement strand
GTTGTTGAATGTGACGGTTTGCTAGGCCCACCTTGTCTTTTTGGGTACGAACGTGACCAACCCAGAGCACCGTTGTTCCCGAGTCCTTGAATGCATCAAAGCTTTCGGCCAAGCGGTTGGAGTACTCCAAGTCCCAGGCCTCGGACTGTGAGTAGGCAACGACTCGCTGGCCGTTCTCATCAGCCAGATCCTGTGCATCATTGGAGGAAAGCGATAACAGCAGCACTTCTGGGGGAAAGTCTCTGGCTAGTGTGCGAAGACGTTCCGGCCAGTTGAAGTCATCTGGTCGGGCAAGCCCCGTGCCTTCCTCGCCAATCACCTTGAGTGTCACATCTCCGCTGACGGCTGTACGAAGCGAAGCCCCAAGCCCCACCGAGATTGAATCCCCGGCGACAGTGATTTTCTTGGCGGGCGCCCCCGCCGCTGCAATGGCCTGGCCGCTGGCATCAGTCACTTGCACCCCGTCTGATTCGGCCGAGACCGCATTCTGGTCGGAGCAACCAGCAGCAATCACACCAAACATCAGCAGCGTTGTAGCTAACGCAGCCGTGGTCACCAACCATGTTCGGCTCCAGTTGCTCTTTTCTGCACTTTTCATTGCACTTTTCACTGCCCCAGTTGTAGGCGAGATTGGCCATGAGTGGGTAGCACTGCCGCCAGTGTTGTGTGGATGCTCAGTCGATCCCAAGGTGATGGGGAAAGGGAAACACCGGCCCATCGGTACGGGTGAGCGACTGGTAGTCACGCCGGGCGAACATCCAAGTTCCTTCTACTCGCTCATAGCGGTCGTGGTACACGCCATAGGCGGTCGACCAGTCGCCGGTGCCAACATCACGTCGAACCTCACACATAAAGATTCGCGCAGCTGCCTTGTCAGGCTCGCCAGCCGTGTACAGGCTGCAGTGCGAGTTGAGGATGACAAACTCAAAGAACTCAAACCTCTGCACTGCTGTGCTGATGAACTCGCCCAGAGCAGCAGGGCCGACTAGTTCGAAGGCCTCTCGAGTCACGGTGTCGATGCGAACCAAGGCCTGGGGTAAGAACAGGGGGTCGAGTTCTAACCAAGCGCGTCGGCTGATGACATCGGCGTAGGCAGACTGAAGGCGGGTGAGGGCAACGTAATCCTCGGTCTCTGACATGCCCGAGAACCTACCGCTCAGGTCAACCAACACGTGCCCGACGCGTCTGGAGCGGAAAATCGACACATACTGTCGATTTTCCGCTCCAAACGTTTCTCGTCAAGTAGGGCCTCTTGGCACTACCGGCGAGCACGCAATTTAGGAATGCTGATCTCCACGGTACGTACTTGGAGGTAGACAAACATGCGGCTCTTAGTCGGAGTGGATGAGACCGAGCAGTCAGCGGCGGCTCTGCGGTGGGCCGTTGCCCTAGCCCGAGATGTCCAACACACAGCGCAGCGACGCGATGGTTTGACCCCGCCGGCAGTCCAAGTGGTTGTAGCCCAGGCTTGGATGTACCCAGCGCTCCCCTTGATGGCAAACAGTGGTGGTGCTGCAGAGGCAGAATCGATGGATGCAAAGGTGCTGCTGTCGTTGCGGCATTTTGCGGAACGAATTCTAGAAAGTGCAGACCCAACTGCGTTGTCGATGCTGGATTTTGTTGCGCTTCGGGGCAAGGCGACAGCGGCCTTGATTCAGTATGCAGAAGCTCGCCATGTAGACCTCATTGTTCTTGGCACCCGACGCCTTGATGCTGTTGAGCGTCGTTTCCCAGGGTCCGTCGGCCGGACAATAACGGAGCAAGCCCACTGCGATGTTGTCATCGTGCCCATAGGCTCCGAGGCTCGCCGCGGCCCGATCGTGGTAGGGGTCGACTCTTCTGAGGACTCTCGACTTCTAGAGACGCGTGCTGCTCAACTTGCTCCTTCGCTGTCTCGGGATGGGGTTGTGCTGGTGCATTGCAGCAACTACGGCTCGCTCGTCCCGTCTAATGCCGGACTACCAATCGCATTTGCAGAGATCAGCGGTGACCTCTCGAGCCGAGTCAGCGAGACGTTAGGAAGTGGGCTGAGAGCCCACGGTATCCACTACCGAACAGTGCTCACAGTTGGTGATCCCGGACGAGGCCTCTGCAACGTTGCCGATAATGAACGAGCGCGGTTTCTGATGGTTGGAACTCACTCAGAGAGCACACTCAAGAGGATGCTCTTCGGGGGAGTTGGCAGCTATGTGACTGGCCATGCTCATGTGCCCGTGATGGTGGTTCGGTAGCGGTAGTTAGTAGCTAGGCCTCTTGGCGAATCATGAGGCGATCGATGGATCGCATCACATCAGTTGAGGACACAATCCCCACGAGAGTTCCGTGCTCCATGACCAGCGCTCGACCATCGGCAGAACTTGCTAGTCGACTAGCTAGCTGATCGGCTGGCTCAGCAGGCGTGGTGAGCACGAGTTCGCTGATCGGGGTTTGAATGCTCTTCACACAGGTCCGCTCCCGGTTGACAGCTGGAACAAGCCGTAGCTGTGCCAAGGTGACAAGCCCCGTGATCTGACGATCGGAAGCCTGTACCGGAAAGCTCGAGAAACGGTGGCTCAGCACGAAGTCGTCAAGCAGGTCTGCCACACTCAAGTTCTCTGGAACGACGACTGGGTCAGCAGTCATCAGCTCTCCAACGAGGTGCTTCGCCAAAGCATTGAGGTGGACAGCTTGGGATTTTTCGAACTGGGCTGCACTCAGAAGGAACCAGCCAAGAAAGACCAGCCACAGGCCGCCGAGGCCGAGCCCTACGGCAAACTCAACTAGGCCGACGAATATAAGTGCGTAGCCGAATATTCGGCCGGCATTTGCGGCAGAGACAACTGCCTCAAGGCGGTTTCCGCGCCGGTGCCACAGCCAGGCCATGAGCAACCGACCGCCATCGAGCGGAGCGGCGGGCGCAAGATTGAACAGCGCCAGAATGCCGTTCACCGTTCCCAGCCAGAGCCCTACGCCAACGATCAGCTCGGGAGCAGAGGCGGCGTTGAGGCCGGCCGCTGCAAGAAGAAACCCCAGAGAAAGTCCAATGCTAATCATCGGTCCGCAAGCCGCTATGGCAAGCTCGTCTCGAGGACTGGTTGCTTCGCTATTTAGCTTTGATACGCCCCCGAACAGCCAGAGGGTGATTCCTTCGACCTCAATATCAAGATGGGTGGCGACGATTGCGTGGCCGAGCTCATGGGCAAGCAAGGATGCGAAGAACAAAAGCGCTCCAACGAGTCCAGCCGCCCAGTATTCGCCGCTTTGATGGCCTGGAAGAACTGCGGGAAAGTAAGAGCCAGCAAGACTCCAGCTAATCAGCCAAAGAATGAGGAGCACACTCCAGTTCATGCCGATGGGAATCCCAGCAACGCGTCCCAACCTAAAAGTTTCGCTCACCTGAGGCAGTGTGGCGAAGTCGGCGCTGCGGCGATAGGGCCCAAAGTCCCGCAAGTCTGTTTGCAGTCCACGCGAGTCTGCAGGCAGCTGAAGGAAGCGAAACGGGCGTATGGAGCAGAGCAAGACCCGATGAGGTGTTTCGCAGGAGAATGCCTGCACAAGTACAGGTGGGGCCCTCGCTGCGGGGGCTTTCGCTGCGGGAGCCTCCTGCGCGCAGTCACCTCATCGGGTCCGATCTATGCGTGTGGTTTAACTCCGGGTTACTGGAACCTTGGCACCTTTGCTTGGGGTGTCAATAATCGGAAGTCTGACTTCCAAAATCCCGTCGGAGTACGTGGCTGTCACGTCTTTGTCGCTCGCTCCTGGTGGAAGCGGGATACGCCGGTTGAATTGACCGTAGCGAAACTCGGACCGATAGAAACCCTTCTCGTCGGTCTCCTCGTGTTGTTCCCTCCGTTCGGCACGTAGAGAAAGGATCCCATCCTTGACGGTGATTTCCACGTCCTTGTCGGGGTCAATACCTGGCATCTCTGCCTTGACGACCAAGGAACCGTCCTC
>WLJI01000193.1 GCA_009701845.1 Actinomycetota bacterium | reverse complement strand
TCGTTGGGGCAACGGTGGTTGTGGTGGGTCGGACCGTTGTAGTGGTGGTCGGTGCGATGGTGGTTGTGGTGGGTCGGACCGTTGTAGTGGTGGTCGGTGCGATGGTGGTTGTGGTCAGTGCGACTGTTGTCGGCGGGACGGTAGTGGTCGTTGGTCGGACAGTAGTCGTCGTTGTGGTGGGCGCCACTGTGGTCGGCGGCACTGTGGTCGGCGGCACTGTGGTCGGCGGCACTGTGGTCGGTGTCGCCGTTGATGCAGGCAGCCCACAGGTGATGCCATTCAGCTTGCAGTTGGTCGGAGCCACCCCGGGCCCGGCGGCAACGTAGCCAATGTTGATAGATCCGCCACTCGGCAGATTGGGTGCCCAACTCGGTGCCTTAACGGTCACTTTCTGTGCAACCTGCGATGTTAGCTTTCCACCCCAAAGTGACGAGATCTTGGGGGCAAGGTCAAAGGTCAGGACCCAATTGCGCTGAGTGACTGCAGTTGGGTTCCGAACGGTCACGCTGGCCTGATGCCCAGTGACCCAGGAGTTCTCGCGGGTATACGAGGCGGTCATCGTTGCTGCTGCCGACACGCCGGTGAGGGCAACAACACTTCCAAGCACTGTGATGGTGGCGATGACCGACATCGATGCTCTGAACTTCGACCTGCGCATATGCTCTTCTCCTAGATATGAGGGTGAATCCGTGGCTGGACCGAGCAACGAGAGTGCTGGTAGTCCGCCGAGAGTTATCTTCGGTTCAAGCAGGCCGAAGCCTTAGCGAGTTGTCAAAGAATTCTCCCTTTGCTGTCATTTCGAGTCGTAGGCTGACACCGGTATGAAGAACGAGGAGACCTAACGAGATGTCGACATCATCAAGAACTTCAGGTATCTCGAAACGAGCCGTAGTTGCGGGGTTGTTAGCGGCGTTGCTGCTGAGCTTGCTACTTGCAGCCTGCGGGGATGAGTCGAGCAGCAAGGATTCGAGTACTACCACTGCAGCTAAAAACAGCGACTGGAAGGGCACTGCGCTTTTGTGTAGCGGCGACGTCGGCGCAGCCGTTGCTCCCACGGCGCAGGAGTTGATTGACCTTGCCCCAGGTGCGGTGATGAGCCTTGGAGATGACCCGTCTGGGTTGGTAGCAGCGGCCGGTTGTACAGAAGCTGAAGGGGCCGATCGCCCAGTTCCGAGCCTGAGCGCGGGGTCAAGCTATTTTGCTGTTGGCACCGGAGTCGATCGATTTGAGGTTGTACTGACTGGGGTGGAAGCCGTGAAAGACACCACCACCCTGCAGGTGAAACTGACGGTTCCTGGCGACAACTGCATGACCACCATGGAGTATCGAGGTCGTCTCACGCTGCTTGTTCAAGCGCCACAGGCCGCACCGATGCCACAAATTGATTTTGTTACTGAGCAAACTGTTTGTTGAGTCGATAGGAGTACCGGATTGTTGTGACTCGGCTCCCAGCTTTGGCCGCTGCGGCAAAAAAGTTAGGCGGCGCGCAGCAGGAATGTCATGGTGTTTCTACGGTCTGGTAAGGCTCGAAACTGCAGGGCGCGCTTCACGAGACGTCGAAAATTGGCGACTGTGGGTGAGTAGCCACGAGGAAAAAAGTGACGCACTTCAACAACTTCAAGCCCGGCTGACTCGGCGAGAAGTTTGAACTCTTCGGGGATCCACTCACGAATATGGAGAGGGTTTTTTGGCGGGCCGAAAGGGTTTCGGTCCTCTAGCCGCGAGCGGTCTGGGGTAGAAACGAGTACATGTCCGGTCGGTCCGATGAGAGCGCCGAGGCGATGGAGCAGTTCGAGGGGATCAGGGAGATGCTCGATCACATCGGAGCAGATCACGAGGTCTGCCCGAAGCTCGGCAAGATCGGCCCACACTTCAGGCTGCGACAGGTCAGAGCAGAGCCAATTTCCTTCCGGGCATTCCCGAGAGGCAATAGATATTGCGCTGTCTTGGTCCACGCCGAGCCAGTCTTTTGCGACGGGTGCCACTAGTGCCGCGAGCTTGTGGCCTGTCCCGCAACCTATATCGATGACCATTGCCTGCTTTGATTCGATCAGGCGGGCCGCCCACTTGTACACGCCCTCTTGAAAGCGAGTAGCGCCGTAGTCGGTATCAGGGTCCCAGAATGTCGACTCAGCTGTATCGGCAGAGGTCTGCGGATTCTCAACATAAGCAGCCGGAAGAAAATACTTGCCCCCATGTTTTGAGTTTTGGTTGGCTGCCATGCTGTTTCTCCTTGCGTGGATCAAGTCCTCGGCTTTGCCTCACTCAGGTGCAGATTCTGCCATGCCTTCAGAGATGTGGCGAGGTTCAACTTGGTGCAGTGTCGGGGGTTAGCCTGAGTGGAATGGAACAAGAGATACCCAGGTTCAGTGCCTCAGCTTCTCTCGAAGAGGTGGTGACCGCACTCAGCAGTCACGGCGCGGTGATTATCGAGCAACTCGCCTCTCCGGAGCTCTGCGACCGCATCCAAGCTGAGATGGAGCCGTATCTAGCGGCAACTCGCCCGGGTCGTGACGGTTTCGAAGGCTCCCACACTCGTCGGCCTGGTGCGCTGTTGGCCCGATCGTCGAGTTCGGTCGAGATGATTGCTCATGACTTAGTGCTCGCAGTTGTTGACAAGGTGCTGTGGTCACAAAAGACCACCTTTCAACTTCATCTGACTCAGGCAATCTGCATTGGCCCAGGAGAGTCCGCTCAGTTGCTGCATCGGGATCAATGGTCCTTTGACTTCTTCGAGTTCCCCTCTGACATGGAAGTTGAGGTTTCAACTATTTGGGCGCTCACCGAATTTACTGAGGCCAACGGAGCAACCCGAGTAGCTGTTGGCAAGAACGGCCTGAGCGATGCTGAGGTTGGAGCACTGACCCAGGAAGACACAGTTGCGGCGTCGATGCCACGCGGCTCGGTGGTCATCTACACCGGCAAAACGGTTCACGGTGGGGGAGCAAACACCACTGATGCGGACCGTGTGGGAATCAACGTTGACTATGTGCTGGGTTGGCTCCGCCAAGAAGAGAACCAGTACCTGTCGGTGCCAAAAGAAATTGCGGCAACTTTGCCCGAGAAGGTGCAACGGCTGATGGGGTATCAGATGGGTGCGTACGCCTTGGGTTATATGGACGACCTGCGTGATCCGATTCGCTTCCTGCGAGAGGCTGCTCCTGGTGCAGATGACTCGCCCACCTTTGATACCCATCGGTGAGCGTTCTGCTCTGCTTCTACTGCGGGTTTCGGCGGCGGCTGCATTCTTTGCAGGTAGCAGCAAGAGCTAGCGCTGGGTCAAGGGATTTCGAAAAAGACTAAAGGCACCGTTAAAGGCGCCAGAATCGGGGTATTCGCTTGGAATTGTTGAGTGCCCTCGGACGGATTCGAACCGTGAACACTATGCCGATGTTTGTACATCGCGGCACGGGGACTTCCGTTTAATAAGAGTTAGCTTCCCTGAGACTAAATGTTTACATAGGTTGACATAGTGGGTAGGAAGCTTCAGTGAAGTTTCACGTTACCTTTCGTCGAAAGTGCAGATATGTAAGACCAAACCCGACGAAAGGCAACCATGAGACAAGCTAGAATCTCTATTCGCATACTCGCTGCACTCTCCATTTCGGCCGTACTTGCAGCGGTTGGTGTTGTAGCCACCGCATCTAGTGTTTCGGCGCACGGATCGAGCATGGCGCCTGCCTCGCGTATCTACAGTTGCAGGTTCCTGACGCCAGACAATGAGTTATGCAAACAAGCCTGGGCTGCAAACACTCAGGCGCTCTACGACTGGAACGGAATCAGGATTGGCACCGCAGCGGGGCAGCACGAGTCAATCATTCCCGATGGGAAACTCTGCTCGGCCGGGAACGAGCAGTATGCCACTTTCGATACTGCGAGTGACAAATGGCCGGTTACGAACTTGACCCCCGCATCGGACGGCAAGTACGAGCTGAAGTGGGAGAACAGTGCACCCCACGCCACGCTCT
>WLJI01000192.1 GCA_009701845.1 Actinomycetota bacterium | reverse complement strand
CACAAACCCACCCCAATCGTGACCCACAAAAACGGCCCGCTCTATCTCGAGTGCGTCTAGGAGTTCGGCCAGATCTCCGCAGAGTTGACCCAACCCGTAAGCCTCAATCTGTTCGGGAGCAGAGGAGCCTCCGTAGCCTCTCTGATCTGGAGCAATAACGCGGAACCCTGCTTGGGCAACGGGGCCCAGTTGGTGACGCCAGGAGTAACCAAGGTCGGGAAACCCATGGCAGAACACAACCGCCGGAGTACGAGAGTCTGTGGCTCCTGTAGGCGCCTCCTGGGCCTGCGCGGCGGCGGGGAGTTGGTGCACCGATAGGGATACTTCAGCAGGTGCAGTTCCCGGGGGCTGCAGCTGACCCGAGAGCTTGATCCTCTGTGCAGGTGGAAATGCGGCCATTTCTCCAAGTTAGTTCTGCCTGGAGCACTCCGTGGGCTCTGTAGTTCCTGTGCGGCCCTACTGAGTCATTGTTGAAAAAAGTTGGATAACTTATCCAGTTTTGTTCTGTTACCGTCCAGTAGTCGCTATCCGGCGACCGAAAAAGGCGGGAACGTATGAAAAAACAAGGTTCGCTTCTAGTTGCTTTGACGGCGGGTTGTGTGGCGTTGTTCGCTGCGTGTGTCCCCGCACCAGTCCCAACCACCACCACCACAGTTGCACCGGTTGACTGCACCGTACGCGGGGATTACGCCGACCTTCACGGCTGCGACCTGTCCGGCGCCGACCTCGTGGGTGCCAGCCTGCCCCGCGCCAACCTGTCCGGCGCCAACCTGACCGGAGCCGACCTGTCCGGAGCCGACCTGAGATACGCCAATTTGACGAACGCCAATTTGACCAACGCCACCTTGTCTGGCGCCATCGTGAATGAGGCCGACCTTACCAACGCCAATCTGACTAACGCGAACTTGGCTAGCGCCAACGTGTATTACGCCGACCTGACCAACGCCGACCTGACCGACGCCAACCTGTTTAACGCCTACCTGACCGGCTCCACCCTTACCGGAGTCACTTGGTTGAACACGACGTGTCCGACTGGAATTGCGCAGAATACGGAATGCCCAACTGAATCAGGAACCGGCTGACCCGCACACCCACTGACTAAGCGAGGGCCCCGACACAATGTCGGGGCCCTCCACTTTTTACGACTTCAACTCAGTCGCACTGATCGCTGGCATTGCTATGGGCACACGAAGAACATGCTCCGCAAGGGCCTATTTGTCCCAGAGGCCGACTACCCAGTTGGTGATCTCGGCCCCGAAGAGCAGGCTCACCACAGTGGTGGTCAGTAGCAAAGCGCCCATGACGAACCAAGCTATCGGCGAGATTTTTCCATCCTCGGGAATCCCCGGGATTCTGCGACGGATGACTCGAATGGTTCGCTCAGCCCAAGCGAATGGCAGTAGTGACAACCCAATAATGATCAGCACCCACCCCGGTCCTGGCAGAGGTAGGGCCGCAATGCCAATGCCAATGACAACAAACCCTCCGATCATCCTGGCTATGCGAATCGCGACGTGCCGGCGCGCTTGCTCTTCTGACTCCTCGTGACCCCCCGTCTGATACTCGGCTTCTATGGCTGCATCGAGCAACTCATGGCCCAGATCATGAATCGGATGGGAGGGTGTTTCTTGCTCAGGGCTGACTTCGGGGGTTGGGATTTGGCTCCCATCATCGGCTTGCACAGACAAAGTATGCCCAACCCAGAATGCCTTCGTGGCTCATCATGGGCTAAACCATGACCTCATGGCAGAAGAGTTCGCTACAGAAGAAGAGTCCAACGATAGAGGACCGGCACCCGTGACAGGCAGCGCAAAGAAGGCTGTATCCAATCCAAAAGCTGCTTCCAAAGAATCTGGCTCGGCCAATCAGACGCCTCAATCGAATCGCTCAGCAGTCTGCGCATCGGTCACACAAGAGATGATGAATGACTTGGTGCTCTTCGTGGTCGGAGCCGGAATCAAGCTCGAGCCCCTCGAAACGGCGATTGCCTTACCGGGAATGGGTGACATAGCTGTTCGGCTGGCTCTCACGATTACTGGAGCAGAGTTTGACCTTCGCGCCGAGGATGCGGGCAGGGTGAGAGTCATTGTTTTTGCCGACGGTGATGTTTCAACTCGTGCAGAAGATTTCGACGGCGATGTTGCCGATGTTGAAGTTGGGGCTCCGGCCCCTTCGCTAGCCGGGATGCCCGTTGCCCCTGCGCCGATTCCGGTTCGGGTTGAGGCCCTAGTTGAGCCATTCATCGAGCTCCACGCGGATTCGACGGTGGCGCTTGGTATCAACTTGGAAACAGCAGAGTTGGTCTCCTTG
This sequence comes from Actinomycetota bacterium, assembly GCA_009701845.1. Taxonomy (GTDB): domain Bacteria; phylum Actinomycetota; class Acidimicrobiia; order Acidimicrobiales; family Microtrichaceae; genus IMCC26207. Next base: position 1,678 of record WLJI01000192.1, on the reverse strand, counting down.
CAGACCAACCCCGATGCCCCGGTTCCCGACGGAATTGATGCCGCTACTTGGGCGGGGTCGCTGGGAATGTTCTCTATGTTGTTTGGCTCTTTGGGAGATGGCCTCTTTGCCAAGCTGGGCGAGCACGTTGGAGTAGTTGGTACTGAACTCGATGAAGGGGTAGGGGCAGTTCTTTTTCAGATCGGTGTAGCTTCCGGAAGGGCGCAGATCAGCGTTTCCTCGGGGCTATTGACTGTCGGTTTACCTGCAGCAGAGAGCGTTCTGGGTGCAGCCATGGCAGTTCCCATCGCAGGGAAGCGAGTTGGTCTTGGATTGGCTAGTTCAGCAGTAGACGCGCTTACTCAGATCATCATTCTGCGAGCAGCGGGGGACTTGCCGCTGCCATTCGAATTAGATCTTGAACTTGGCGAACAACAAGTAGGCAGCCGAATTCGCAACACTCGAGTCCTACCTGATTCATTCCCCGATCTGCGTTCTGCCCTACGCACTGAGGTGCGCACTCGGTTGCTGCGTGGGCGACTTGAGTTGTCCGTTCAAGCGGCATGGGTGGAGCTCCCCTCTGCAGTTCCCTCCATTTTCAATGTGGTTTCTCGCAAGCTTGGGGAACTGGTTTCACTCACCCCGATGCGGGTGCGGTTCCCAGCAAAAATAGAGCTACCAATTATTCCGGACAGTAAAGACACCATCCCGGTGCTCATCGACGATCTTCGAGTCACCACTGATGGCCTTGGCCTAGTGGTGTCTCTGGCGTAGGAAGCCACGATGCCATCACCACAGCTACGAGCGATGCTCGCGCGAGACGGAATTTTCAACACACGTGACCTTGGCGGACTCACTACAAGGGCCGGAGTGCAGGTTGCTCCGAGAAGGCTGTTTCGCGCTGATGCACTGCAACGGGTACGCGGCTCGGGAGCAGCACTTCAGGAGCTTGGAATCCTGCGGGTATTGGACCTGCGCGATGACTTAGAGCGAGAGAAGTCAGGCGAAATCAGCGTCGAAGGGATCAAGGTAGAGCATCACCCCGTGATTGATCCTGCGTTTGCTTGGCATAGCGAAGAGGAAGTCGAACTTCGCGACTTGTTGTATCTGCGCTACTGCGAAATCCTGAGCGAATTCGCTCCACGATTTGTGGGTGCGCTGCGATCAATTGCTGAGGTAGTGGATGTTTCTGGCGCGACTCCTTCTGGAGCCGTGGCCTATCACTGCGCAATCGGGAAAGACCGCACGGGCCTGCTCACCGCTTTGTTGCTCTCAATTCTTGGAGTCGATGATCAGGTGATCGCCGTCGACTACGCCAAGTCGAGCGCCGCAACTGCAGTGCAGGTGCAGTGGCTCTGGTCCTTCGGGTTACCTGGCGGAGAGTCAAACGATCAGGACCTTGAGATTGGAATTTGGTCGGCGCGGCCAGAGACGATGCTGCGCACGCTTGCGTATCTTGATGCCGAGTTTGGTGGCGCTGAGCGGTACATGGTTGAGCAGGGCCTTGAGCGAGATGTAATCAACACGCTTCGCGAATCCCTTCTGCTAGGCCAAAACTGATCTACTAGTTACCAAATCTGCTGTCTACAAAAATGGGAGAACACATGTTGAAAACTGGTGATACTGCACCCGACTTTTCCTTGCTTGATCAAACTGGCGAGAAGGTCACGCTGTCGGAGTTGTTGAAGGCTGGCCCTGT
>WLJI01000191.1 GCA_009701845.1 Actinomycetota bacterium | reverse complement strand
CGTTCAGAGAAACTGAAGTCATACGACTTCCACCTCTCGAGCGGTTCGGGCGTCCGGTGCCGGCGCTCGGCCAGTCCACCCCCCGACGGTGTCGCCTCTTCCCGTCGATCCGGCTTCCCCTTCGCGCACCCCCTGTGCGCGGCCCCATTCCGGGGCGTCGAAAAATTTGGAGTAGTAATGAATCCCCCAATCCCCACCGCGTCTGTCGACGCGCCGGACCAAGACGTATCCGCTCATGAACCAGCAGTTACCGAACCTGAACTGAATGGCTTTGAGGCAATCGGCGTTCCCGCCGGACTTGCCAAAAGCTTGTTTAAGCGCGGCATTACGGCGCCGTTTCCCATCCAGGTAGCAACGCTGCCGCCTGCGCTTGAAGGACGCGACGTCTGTGGCCGCGCTCCCACCGGCTCGGGAAAGACTCTTGCCTTCGGTATTCCCCTGATGTTGCGCGTTGGACGAGCACGGCCCAATCATCCGAGAGCACTTGTGCTTGCCCCAACTCGTGAGTTGGCAGCGCAGATTACCGACGAGCTGCGCCAACTAGGAGACTCCGAGCAAACGGTCGAGGCTTTCTACGGCGGAGTTGGCTTTGGAAATCAGCTTCGCGCATTGCGCAACGGGGTTGACGTGGCAGTGGCATGTCCCGGCCGCTTAGCTGACTTAATCAATCAGGGCCATGTGCACCTAGACGAGGTCGATCTCGTGGTGCTTGATGAGGCAGATCGCATGGCAGATATGGGGTTCTTGCATGAGGTCAAGCGCTTGCTCGGAGCCTGTGCGTCCCCCCGTCAAACGCTGCTGTTCTCGGCAACGCTCGACGGAGACGTTGACGTGATCATTCAGCGATACATGAACAACCCAGTGCGCCACGAAGAGGCCGGAGCCGATTCTGATGGCGATACTGCAGAGCACATGTTCTGGGCAGTTGAGCGAGCAGACCGCGTAGAAATGACTGCGCAAATCGTTGCTCGAACTGGACCAACCGTGGTGTTTTGCCGCACGAAGCGCGGTGCAGATCGTGTTGCAAAGCAGCTTGAACAGCGCGGAGTCCGAGCGGTTGCTATTCATGGCGATCGCAGCCAAAGCCAACGTGAGCGTGCTCTTGAGCAGTTTCGTCAGGGCCGGGCGCAAGCAATTGTTGCAACCGATGTTGCCGCTCGCGGTATTCACGTAGATGGTGTTGCCTGCGTGATTCACTTCGATCCTTCTGAGGACCCAAAGGACTATGTGCATCGCTCCGGTCGCACTGGCCGCGCCGGCGCCGCTGGCTCCGTGATCAGCTTTGTTGGTCGTGATCAGCGTCGAGACATGAACCAGCAGCAGCGCTCGCTTCACCGGAAGTTTGAAATTGTTGACGCCAACCCGGCAGGCCTTCCCGAAGCCCCGCCATTTGTTGCACCCCCCGCTCGCCCCGAGCGCAGCAATTCAGGAGGCGGCCGCCCAGGTAGCCGCAACGGCGGTAGCCGTAATGGCGGTGCCCGAAACGGTGGCCAGCGTAAGGGCGGCCGACCCGGCGGCCCTCGCAAGGGCGCTCGCAGTTCTGGTTCTGGCAGTTCTGGTAACTCTGGTTCTGGTAACTCTGGATCTGGTAACTCTGGTTCTGGTTCTGGTTCTGGTTCTGGTTCGCACCGCTCCACGCAAGGCCGCTCTTCAGCTGCTCGCTGAGTGCGGTTCAGCCACTTATGAGAGAGAATTTCTTCGCTAGATCAGCACGAGAATTGGAGTAGTAGGTCATGGGAATGGCAATGGGCCCGGGCGGTCACGGCAATCTGCAGTCTTTCTCCAAGGACCGCTCAGTCAATAGGCATCAGCTTGCGCCGGGTACCTTGCGTCGCATTGCAGGTTTTGCAAGACCATACCGAGTCAAAATCATTCTGTTTGTGATCCTGATTTTGATTGGTGCCGTTCTCGGTGCGCTGTCGCCGTTGATCTACCGGGAGATCATCGATGTTGGTATCAAAGACAGCAACACTGCCCTAGTTATAGAACTTGGTGCGGTGCTGGCCCTGCTTGCAGTGGTCGGCGCCGCCAACTCTTTGGTGCAACGCTGGTTCTCTTCTCGCATCGGCGAAGGCCTCATCTTTGATCTGCGAACTGCTGTGTTTGATCACGTGCAGCTCCAGCCAGTGGCCTTCTTCACTCGCACTCAAACAGGGTCACTGGTGACTCGACTGAACAGCGATGTCATCGGCGCTCAGCAGGCGTTTACCTCTACGTTGTCCAACGTCGTGGGCAACCTAGCAACCCTGATTGCAACCCTGGTTGCGATGTTGTTCTTGTCTTGGCAGATCACGCTGCTGGCACTGGTTCTGTTGCCATTGTTCTTGTTGCCAGCGCGCAGTCTTGGGCCCAAGCTGTCTGCAATTACTCGTGAGCGCTATCAGCTTGATGCGGCCATGGGCCAAACCATGACCGAACGGTTCAATGTGTCGGGAGCGCTTCTCGTCAAACTGTTTGGCCGCCCCAAAGACGAGTCGGCAACCTTTGCTCAACGAGCCGGCCGAGTGAGAGACATTGGGGTGACTACCTCTATGTACTCGATGGTGGTGCTCACTGCGCTGACCATTGTTGCTGGTCTTGCAACAGCATTGGTCTATGGCCTTGGTGGCGTTTTAGTCATCCGTGGTGGGCTGCAAATCGGAACGCTGGTTGCTCTTACGGCGTACCTGAACCGTCTCTACGGTCCGCTCACCTCACTGTCGAATGTGCAAGTAGATGTGATGACCACGCTGGTGAGTTTTGAGCGTGTGTTTGAAGTGTTGGACTTGGCCCCGGGCATCGTGGAACAAGATGACGCCGAGCCGCTTCCCGTCGGCCCCACTGCTGTGGAGTTTGATTCTGTCTCCTTCCGCTACCCGGCAGCCTCTGAAGTTTCGCTTGCTTCGCTCGAGTCGGTTGACTCTGGGCGACTGAGCACTGAACCCGGTGAGATGCTCTTGCATGATCTGTCGTTTCGGATTGAGCCTGGGCAGATGGTGGCCCTTGTGGGGCCCTCTGGTGCAGGCAAAACCACGATTGCGAGTTTGATCCCGCGCTTGTACGAGGCCACGACCGGCGCTGTGAGGCTTTCTGGAATCGACGTGCGGACGGCCACACTTCAATCCGTTCGCGAGCGAGTTGGTGTGGTCTCTCAAGATGCACACCTGTTCCATGACACCCTTCGTTCTAACTTATTATTTGCTCGCCCAGAAGCAACCGAAGAGGACCTCATCGAGTCGCTCAAAGCGGCACAGATTTGGGATCTGATTGGCCAACTGCCGGATGGTCTCGACACCACAGTTGGAGACAGGGGTCATCGGCTCTCTGGCGGCGAGAAGCAACGTTTGGCTATTGCTCGACTGCTCCTGAAGGACCCCTCCGTCGTGGTACTCGATGAGGCCACAGCACATCTGGACTCTGAATCGGAGGTGGCTGTGCAAACGGCACTCGCGCGGGCCATGGTGGGGCGTACCTCGTTGGTGATTGCCCATCGTTTAGCCACGGTGCGAGATGCTCATCTGATTCTGGTCGTCGATGACGGTCAGATTGTGCAGCGCGGTACCCATGAGGAACTGATTAGTGCTGGTGGGCTGTATGCCGACTTGGTAAATACCCAGCTTCTAGGGGCCGAGGACTCTGAGGACTCCGAGGTAGACACCCTCGCCTAGGCGTGTGCCCAACCTGGGTTCGGTACCTGAGAATCAAAGCGATTCGCTGGGCGGATCTCTCGGTAAGCCCGCACCACAGGGTCCAACTCGGTCGGTGTTGCCCCGTGCAGAATGACTCCATCTGCGCCTAGATCAAACTGCGCAAGCACCCGCTGTGCGCACTGTTCTGCAGTCCCAGTTGCGGCAGCTTGCAGCCATTCGCCTGGGAACAGTTTGGCGATGTGTTCGAGCTGTTCAAGGGTGGCCACGGCATCAATCGCACCGCCGATCGACCCAACCACCTCATCTGCTCGAAATCTGGCAAGTACCTGTGGGTCCCAGTTGTTCACGCTCACTAACAAGTCGCCGTACCCCTGCAAGTAGGTAGCAAGTCGTCCTACGAGCTTCTTCAGTCGCAACTCTTCATCAAGGTGATCGCCCACGGT
>WLJI01000190.1 GCA_009701845.1 Actinomycetota bacterium | reverse complement strand
TCCTGAGACGCTAGATGTGTGAACCTCCTGCGAAGGTTGAGGTTACGGCGAAATCGGTGCGCGGATCAACGAGGATCAATTTCTTCCACTCGAACTGCCTTCCGAGGATCCAGTTTGTGACCCAGACTGCGATCCGGTTTGTGACCCAGACTGCGATCCAGACTGCGATCCAGTTTGTGATCCAGACTGCGATCCAGACTGCGAAGTTTTTTTGGTTGAGGAACTCGGGGGTGAGATACCGACGCATCCCGGCCCACGGCTCACGGCTGCTCGAGTCGGTTCACGCACATCTAAGGTCTTCATGCACTCTCGGACCACTTGATTCAGCACAGACTCAACAGCTAGCAACTTTGCGGAAATATCTTCAGGCGGACCAAAGAGGACCTGCGTGCCGTCCGTTAGTTCCAAGCTCAGAGCGCCTGCTTTTGATAAGCGCGCACCTGCAACCTCGGATCGCAATGAGTCGGGCATGCGCTCTAGCACGCCTACAGCCTGTGACACGTCACTGCTCACCGTCTTGCCGACAAGACCCTGATCAGCCGGCAAAGAACTCGGGCCGGTTGATTCATTGCGAGCTAGCAATATGGCCCCGTCAAGCTTGAGTAGTAGCTGCCCCGGGGCTGCCTCTGGCTCGCTCTGCAAGATCCGTCCGGTGGAAGAGACCAGCACTAAAGAGTCCGCAGACTGCAACAATGCCGCTGGTTTTTGCTCGGTGATGTTGAAGACCACGGTGTGCGGCCACTTGCGTTCAACATGTGCAGAGGCAACCCAAGGCATGTCCATCAGCGCATCACGCGCAGCGGCTAGGTCGACTGCAACAAGATGGTCCCCCATGGAAATCCCGCTACCCGACACCAGAGCGGCTTCTTCGATTCCGTTGCGGCCCAAAATGGTCACCTTCTGCACCGCAAACAACGGCGACAGTGCCAGCCCAACTACTGCAGCAACCAGCAGAATCACCAAGCCGCTTGCAATCTGAATACGGTGACGCTTGCGGCGCGCAACAAGTTCCACGGTTCGACGACGATCAACGATTCGAGGCTCGACTTGGCTCGCAATCACCCTTTTTTGGGGTTTCAGCGGTGCGGCAGTAGTCACGGCGCCGTCCCGGATTGCTCATCGACAACAGCCGTCGGGGCAGTACTTGGCCCAAGAAGAGCACTTCGGTCGTCGTCACTGAAGCCAAGCAACACTGTTTCAGCCTGAAGTTGCACCCCGCTGTGCTTGCGTACCTGAGCAACTACTTGAAGCATTACTTCCAAGACGTCGTCTGCAGAGCCACCGGAATCTGTTTGGATGAAGTTTGCATGCTTCGTTGAGACTTCTGCTGAACCAACGCGCAGACCGCGACAGTTCGCGGCGTCGATCAGGCGACCTGCGGAATCACCAGCGGGGTTTCTAAATACCGAACCAGCGTTGTGGCCTCCGGGCTGGTGCTCGCGCCGCCAACTTACGATCTCTGAAAGCCGTTGCTCGCTAAGGTCCTGTTGGCCTTCGAGCAGAATCAGTTCAGCATTGATCACGACTTGGGTTGCGGTGATGCACGAGTGCCGATACCCCAACTCAAGATCTGCTTTGGCCATCCACCTATTTTCACCTGACTCGAGGTCGAGAACGTGGACCCCTCTCAGGGATGCCGCCATGTCTGCCCCGTGGCCGCCTGCGTTCATTCTGACTGCTCCACCAATAGACCCTGGAACTCCCACCGCCCACTCAAATCCGGTGAGTCCAGCTGCTACGGATTTACGCGCCACCACCGGCAAACTCGCCATTGCTCCGGCTCTCAGAACGCGGGATTTAGGATGTGAAGAATCGCCCCGTTGGTCCGCGCCCAAGCGGTCCGGTTCTAGGACCCCCGACTCAAGAATCCCCGACTCAAGAATCTCAATCTGGGCAAAACCCTCGCCGAGTTGAAGTACCAACCCTGGCAAGCCCGCATCAGCAACTAACAAGTTGGAGCCTCGGCCGATCACATGAATCGACAGCTGCTCATTCGTGCCTTCTGCGTCAAACGCGCCGGCTTGTTCGAGCGCCGACGCAATCTCACTCAGCTCAGACTCGTTCTGCACCGTGACGAATCTCGCAGCAGCTCCACCGACCCGGTAGGTGCAAAGCGAGGCAAGGGGTTCGGCAACTCGCAGTCTCTCGCCCAAGAATGCCAAGGGTTGATCCAGCGGATGAGCCGGGGCAGCGTGAGGCTCTCGAATCGTCATGAGTCCGGCCGTGACTGCAGGAGCGGCAGCACCAAATCGGCAAGCGTCGTGATGCTCCCTGCCCCAATACTCAAACACAGGTCCCCTGCGGCTAATTCGGTTCCCAGGTACGCAGCCGCCTGATCAAGATCGGCGCACCACACGACCTGCGCTTCGGGGTGCGCATCGCGTACGGCGTCGAACAAGAGCATTCCATTCACGCCCTCTCTCGGCTCTTCACCAGCAGCATAAATCTCGGTGAGTACCAGCAGGTCCGCCTGGGTGAAGGCATCAGCAAACTCATGAAACAGTGCCTGAGTGCGCGAGTAACGGTGCGGTTGAAACACCGCAACCACCCTGCCCCAGTCGCCACTTCGTCCAGCCGCCAAGGCTGCGCGCACCTCGGTGGGAAGATGCGCATAGTCATCAACGAACTGAACCCCCGCGGCAGATCCCCGCCGTTCAAATCGTCGAGCTACTCCGGAGTAGCTGCGCAGCCCCTCAACAGCGTCCTCGATCCGGTACCCAAGTTCGGCAACCAAGGCCAGTGCTCCTGCAGCATTCGTAGCGTTATGAAGCCCTGGCACGGCAAGGTGCACATCCACTTGCTGCGGTAGTTGCCCGAGATCTGACCCAGCTTCGAGCGAAGCGAAAGGCAGCCTGAGCTTAAAACTGCAGCTCTGTGAACCCAATCGCAGATCCGTCATGCGGTACGAGGCCTCCGCAGAGGTGCCATAGCTAACAGCTCCGCATTCAGTTCCAAGCTGCGCAGCAGCGGGATCATCCGAGCAGACCACCCGTGGGCCGTCAGTTTCGTTCAGAAATCGGCGGAAGCCATCAAGGAGTTGCTCCCATCCACCCCAAAACTCAAGATGATCCGGCTCAATATTTGTAATCAGTGCCGCCGCACGGGGGCCAGAAAGAAAGCTTCCGTCGCTCTCATCGGCCTCGAGAACAAAATGGCGGCCGCTGCGGTATGCCGCAGCAGCGCCAAGAGACGTCACCTCGGCACCAATCAGAAAGCTTGGGTCTGCGCCTGCTGCGATGAGCGCAACGGCGAGCATAGAAGAAGTTGTGGTTTTGCCATGCGTTCCCGAGACCGAGACAAACGGCTGCATCTCTGCCAAGGCAGGCAACAGATCGCTACGTCGAAGCACTGCGATTCCGACTCGCTCGGCCTCAACTAGCTCAACGTTCTCGGCGTTCACCGCGCTAGATGCAATGAGAAAATCGCTGCCGTGAACGTTGAGAGCCTGATGGCCAACAGAGGTCCGAACTCCAAGTGCTGTGAGTCGCTGAAGTGCCTCGCTTTGAACCTGATCCGATCCACTTACCTGATGACCTTGCTGCACGAGCACCGTGGCTAGAGCCGACATGCCAGCCCCACCAGCAGCCACAACATGGATGCGGCGAGGAGAGCTCAGGTCATAGGTGTTCGCTGCCACTTTGCGGCTAGTCACTGCTCCCCCAAACCAGCTGTGAGCGCCCATTGTTCGAGCAGATCTGCTACCCGATCAGCTGCCTCGGGGTGTGCCAAGGTCGTTGCAGATTCGCCCATAGCCGCCAACTTGGTTCGACCCTGATCCGAATTGATCAACCGGTCGGCCTCTAGCACCAACCGATCTGCATCGAAATCAGCATCTACGACAACCACGGCTGCGCCGGCGGCTACGAGGGGCAGCGCGTTTGCTGTCTGGTGATCTCGAGTTGCAATCGGCAATGGCACCAGAATTGATCCAAGGCCAACAACTGCAAGTTCAGCCACAGTGGTGCCGCCCGATCTACAGATAGCAAGATCCGCCGCCGCAAGTACAAGGTCCATGCGCTCCTCGTAGCGAACGCTTCGGTATGCGAGCTTGTCTGGGTTGAGCGTTGGTCGGTC
>WLJI01000019.1 GCA_009701845.1 Actinomycetota bacterium | reverse complement strand
CTCGATGTCGGCTCATCGCATCCTGGGGCTGAAGCAGGTCCCAAGGGTTGGGCTGTTCGCCCATTAAAGCGGTACGCGAGCTGGGTTTAGAACGTCGTGAGACAGTTCGGTCCCTATCCTCTGCAGCCGTAGGTAAATTGAGGAAAGCTATCCCTAGTACGAGAGGACCGGGATGGACGTAGCTCTAGTGTGCCAGTTGTCCTGCCAAGGGCATGGCTGGTTGGCTACCTACGGACGGGATAACCGCTGAAAGCATCTAAGCGGGAAGCCTCTTCCAAGATGAATTTACCCACAGGGTTAACCTGGTAAGGCCCGTGGCAGAACACCACGTTGATAGGCCGGAAGTGTAAGCGCAGTAATGCGTTCAGCTGACCGGTACTAATCGGCCGAGGGCTTGGGTTTCTACACAGTCGTTCGTGCTCGCAATGAAGTCCTTGAGTTGTCGCAGGACCCTTTTTGGGTCCGCCGCTCATTTGACAACTGATTTTGGTGGCCATAGCGGAGGGGTCACACCTGTTCCCATCCCGAACACAGAAGTTAAGCCCTCCAGCGCCGATGGTACTTGGGACGAATGTCCCTGGGAGAGTAGGACGCCGCCAGATTTCTTTCGATAGGGGAGACGCTTGCGTCTCCCCTTTTCGTCTTTTTCGGTTCGGGTCTCTGGTGATTCCTCGCCTAGACTGCGATTCCCCTCGGGAGAGAACTCCCCGTAGCGTTAGGTGCGTTTCTTGCCAACAGATCGGCCTTCTCAGCCTCGATCATCTTCTTCTCGACCGTCATCTGGGCGCCCGGATTCAGGTCGACCCTCCTCGGGTCGACCGTCATCGGGACGACCAAGTAGCCGGCGGCCGAAAGACACGAGAGAAGTTCCTGCTCCTCCACGGCTCAGAGATCGTCCTCCACCAAGAGAGCCAGGGGAGGATTTCGTAGTCCCAGAGCCTGAGATCTGGATTGACGAAGGCCGAGTTCAGTCTGGTAGGGCAGCCGGTTCAGCGCAGAAACGACGCTCGAACCCCTCAAACACCAGCGGCAGTAGCTCCAGTACGTCAATTACCGTTCACGCTCCGCAGTTAGTTGAGTTAGTTGGGGTAAAGCGCGCCGCCCGACTCGAGGGTCGTCTTGGCGAAGCAGCAGACGCGTTTGCCTCTGAGCGATTCGGCCAGGCTCGCCAGATTCTCGGTCCCATCGCCAAAGAGGTACCAGATCTTCCAGAGGTGCGAGAACTGCACGGCCTGACCTTGTATCGGCTCGGGAAGTTCAAAGAAGCTGCTCGTGAGTTAGATGCCTTTGTGGCCTTGAGTAACGGCAGCACCGAGCAGCACCCCGTGCTGGCGGATTGCCGACGGGCACTCAAACAATACAAAGAGGTTGACCGGCTCTGGGAAGAATTACGAGAGTCCTCTCCAAGTGGGGCCCTTGTCAGTGAGGGGCGAATTGTCGCTGCTGGAGCCCTTGCCGACCAACAAGAACTGTCGAGCGCAGTTCGCTTGCTTGCCAAGGGGTTTCGCTTTCCGAAACGTCCGATGGAACACCACCTACGGCGAGCGTATGCACTAGCCGACCTGTACGAGCGCTCCGGAGACGTACCGCAGGCGCGGGTTCTGTTCGGGCGAATTGCCCGGGCAGATCCCAGTTTCTTAGATGCGTCCGATCGTGCCGCTGGCCTGGGCTGAGCTCAGGTCGCTGATGCCGCACAGATGCTGGCGATAGATGCGTCAAGTGCAGCGTTGAACTCTTCGGTGGTCTGCTGAGCGGTCAGGCCCTCTGTGAGAGCTCGAGAGAAGCTCGCAATGACACCGTGGTTACGAGCTAGGCGAGCATTCGACTCTTCTCGGCTATATCCGCCGGAGAGAGCAACAACTCGAACCACCTGAGGATGCTCAACGAGCGAGGAGTAGAAGTCGTCGGTCTCGGGCAGGGTGAGTTTGAGCATGACTTTCTGATCGGGCTCAAGGGCATCAAGTTGCTCGGTGAGCGCCGAGCGGAGTCGCTCTTCGGCAGCAGCTTTTGAAGGGCTGTTGATATCGACTTCTGGCTCGATGATCGGAACAAGGCCTGCGGCGAGAATCTGCTTCGCTACTGCGAACTGCTGATCGACTACGGCCTGAACGCCAGCAGGGTCGTCGACTTTGATCACTGATCGCATCTTGGTTCCAAACACGCCGTTATCGACTGCGCGCTTTAAGAGGGCATCGAGGTCGGGCATGGGCTTCATGACCTGAGCGCCGTTTACTTCGTCCTCAAGGCCCTTATCAACCTTTAAGAAGGGAAGGACCTGCTTCTTCTCCCACAGAAACTGCGCTGTTCCGATTCCTTCGATCTGCCGATCCATGGTGTTTTCAAACAGAATGGCTCCAAGCACCCGATCGCCGTCAAAACTTGGGCTGGTGATGATGCGCGTCCGCATTTCATGGATGATGTCGAACATTGCGGCGTCACCAGAATAGGAGCTTTCCTCTACTCCATACAGGCCGAGTGCCTTTGGGGAGCTTCCACCGCTCTGGTCCAGTGCAGCAATAAATCCTGCGTCGTTGCTGGCCTTAGCGAGCTGCTGCTCATTCATACTGGATCCTTTTCTGGTGGCTACTAGTGAACAAAGACTGGTTGTTTAGAACTGTCCAGTAAAACTGGTGACTCAAAACTGCTGCCTAAGAAGTGCAGAACAATCAATTTACAGCCTGCAACCACTTTTGAGTGCAGTAGTGATTCAGACTCTGTGTAAAAGTGGCCCCGTGACGAGAATTGCTATTGATCTTGACGGTGTGATCTGGAGGGGCACCGAGCTCATTGCCGGCTCAGACGCAGCGATTCATGCGCTGGTAGAGGCTGGCCATGACGTGGTTTTTTGTACGAATCACGCCCAATCGCCAGCGATGAAATTGGCCGCGCTGAGCGAGTTTGGAATGAATGGCCTTGCAGTTGTCACTGCAGCGCAGGCTGCTGCTGCATGTTGCACACCCGAGCAGACGGTCTTGATCCTCGGCGATCAGTCGCTCAGCGAGGTTTTTCGTGCAGCAGGCATCGCCGCAGTCAACGTAGATGACCTACCCGCTGATGGCCCTGCTCCAAGGGTCGACATGGTCGTCGTGGGTGCCTACAGCGTCTGGGACCGTTCGCGAATTGCCTTGGCGGCAGACGCTATTCGCTCCGGTGCAAGCTTCTTGGCAACGAATGACGACTCGACTTTTCCTGCAAGCAGCCCAATCGGTCCTCGGATACTGCCAGGTAATGGCTCGCTCATTGCAGCCATTGCAGCGGCAACAGGAGTCAAAGCTCAGGTTGCAGGCAAGCCTCATTCTGCAATGGCTCAGGTCTTGTTCGAACATTTTGGAGGGATCGATATTGTGGTGGGGGACAAACCAGAGACCGACGGAGAGCTAGCAACTCGCATGGGTGCCGAGTTTGCGCTCGTTCTGAGCGGGGTGACTGCTGAAGCAGATCTTCCTGTACAGCCTTCGCCGACCTACGTTGGTGCGAATCTGGCCCAGATCGTTGAAATGATCTTGGCCGAGGATGCAAACCTTCCCCGACGAGGTGGGTTGCCTCGGTAGTCTGTAACAGTGCGCCGCCGCCTTGATGCCGAACTGGTTCGCAGAGGCCTCGCCCCCTCTGCTGAAGACGCTCGGCTGAGCATCGCCGCAGGACTTGTCTTTGTTGGTGGAGCACCAGCGCTCAACGCTCAACGCCAGGTTGAGGCCTCGGAGTCGGTGCAAGTGCAGAGTCCGCCTGCTCGGTTCGTTGGTCGAGGAGGAGAAAAGCTTGCGGCTGCTTTGACGACCTTCGGGCTCGACCCCACTGGCTTGCGCGTGCTTGACGCCGGTGCGTCAACGGGCGGCTTTACTGATTGCCTGCTGCAAGCGGGTGCGCGTGAGGTAGTGGCTCTTGACGTTGGACACAGCCAACTTCATCAGCGGATTCGAACTGACCCCCGAGTGGTTGTAGTTGAGCGGACCAATCTGCGCCACGTCGAGGCCGGTTCGCTAGGGGCCTTTGACGCTGTGGTTGCAGATCTCTCGTTTATCTCTCTCACCAAAGTGATGACTGTGCTCTTGGACTGCTGTGTGGCCGGCGCTTGGCTCGTCCTGCTCGTGAAGCCGCAGTTTGAAGCAACCCGAACCGAGAGCAGTAACGGAAAGGGCGTTATCTCTGATCCGCAGATATGGCGTAGCACGCTCCTCAAAGTGATTGAGTCGGCGAGATTAAGCGGTGCAACCTTGTGCGGCCTAGAAAAGTCGCCGCTTCGCGGGTCGGAGGGAAACGTAGAGTTTCTCTTGCACCTTTCACAGCCCGCTGGTGCCAGAATGAACACTCGTGGGGAACAAGCCCAAGCAGAAGTGCTCGTACGTCGAGTACTCCTGCCGGAAACTGAACTCCTCCCAGAACCTGAACTCCTTCCAGAAACTGAACTTGTGCCAGAAACTCGGATCACAACAGAGGCCCAGCAAACATGAGCGTCTTTGGGCTTGTCATGCACCGCGAACGGGCCGAGGCTCTAGCTCTAGATGCCGTTGAGTGGCTTGGAGCTCGTGGCCACGAGGTGCGCTTGCTCGCCGAGGACGCAATTGCTCTTGGCATGACCGAGTTGGGTATGCCCGCAGAGAAAATTGCCATCGGCGCAGACCTCATCATGAGCTTTGGCGGCGATGGAACCATGTTGCGTGCAGTTGAGCTCGCAACTCGAGAAGATGTTCCAGTGCTCGGGATCAACCTTGGGCAGCTGGGCTACTTGACAGAAGTTGAGCCAGCGGGTCTTCGCATGGCCATGAAGCGTTTTCTTGCAGGCTCCTACACCTTGGAAGAACGCTTGCGGGTTGAGGTCATCACTACCAGACAAGGTGGTGGAGTAGAGACACACGATGCCCTCAATGAGGTAGTCATCGAAAAATCTCAGATGGGCCGAACGGTTCGCCTTGATGTAGATCTCGATGGCCGGCCCTTCACGACTTATGTATGTGATGGTCTGATTCTTGCCACTCCAACAGGCTCAACCGCCTATGCATTCTCGGTGCGTGGACCGATCATCGACCCGCGCCATCGGGCGATCTTGATGGCACCGGTTGCAGCACACATGCTCTTTGACCGTTCACTGGTTCTGCAGCCTGACTGCAGTATCACCGTGACCGTGTCTGGGGATCGATCCGCTGGGGTTTCAGTGGATGGCCGCACGGGTGACCCGCTCTCACCGGGCGACTCTGTGTCGTGTACCGCAAGCGCACACCCTGCTCGGTTTGTCACCTTTGGTGGTCACGACTTCCACTCTGTGCTGCGTGAGAAGTTCGGCCTGACTCCTCCGTAGCGGAGCAGTCTCACGAGGCGCGCTGCTGTGGTTGCGTGCATACTGCCGCAATGTCAGGTCTTGTGCCGGGCGGCGGGTACCAATCTCTTGGCAGTGCTTCACCTACGATCAAGGGACAATGTTGGTGGAACTCGTGGTGAAAAACCTGGGTGTCATTGAAGATGCGCGGATTCCTATGGGGCCGGGCCTGACTGCGCTGACGGGCGAAACCGGTGCAGGCAAGACGATGGTGGTCGAGGCCCTGAACCTTCTGCTCGGCGGCCGTCCTGATTCAGACCGCGTGCGCGTCGGTGCGAGCGAGGCAATCGTCGAAGGGTTATTTGCCCGAGGTGAGACTGAGTGGGTGCTACGTCGAATTTTGCCAGCCTCTGGCCGATCTCGGGCGTATATCAACGGCGAACTTGCAACTGCTGCAGCCCTTGCAGATATTGGCGCAGAACTCTTAGAGATTCATGGCCAGCATGCGCAACAAGCCTTGTTGCAACCGCGTACCCAGCGCGCTGCTCTTGATGAGTTCGCAAGCATTGATCGAACGCCCTTGCTCCGTGCCCGTCGCCAAGCGGAAGAAGCAAGGACTCGTCTTGAACAGACGGGGGGTGACGAACGTTCGCGGATGCGAGAGATCGATCTGCTTCGCTTTCAACTCGAAGAGATTGATCGAGTGGCTCCCGTGGTTGGCGAAGAACTTTTGCTTGATCAAGAACAGGATCTGCTCTCTGGTGCATTAGCGCATCAGCAAGCTGCGTTTATCGCCGTTGCTGCATTGAGCGAGGATGGTTCAGCCAATGATCTTTTAGCGCGAGCTATGAACAAGCTCGCAGATCGCTCACCCTTTGCAACTGTGTTGGCGCGGCTTCGAAACGTGGCTGCAGAGTTAGAAGATTGTGCTGCTGAATTACGTCAACTTGGTGAGTCCATAGAGCCTAATGAGGAGCGACTTGACCAAGTCCGTTCACGTCGGCAGCTGCTTGTTGAGCTTCGTCGTAAATACGGTGACTCGCTTTCGGAGGTTGTGGCATATGCCGATGAAGCCCGTGATCGCCTAGAGGACCTCACCGCTCATGATGCAACGCTCGCTGCCTATGAGGCAGAACTCGCAACTGCAGTTGCCGAACTTCAACAGGTCAGTGACGCAATCGGGAAGAAGCGCCGCGCCGCCGCACCTGAGCTTGCGGCTGCGGTTGAAGCCCACCTTGTGGGCTTAGCCCTGGCCGGAGCGAAGCTCGAGGTGAGGGTGACAGATACCGATGAACTACCCGGCGCTGGCGAGCTCGTTGAACTCAGAATTGCCGTGAACCCTGGCTCCGCAATGGGAAGCCTGAGCAAGGTCGCATCCGGAGGAGAACTCAGTCGCGTGATGTTGGCCCTACGGCTCGTGCTCTCTGACGCACCGCCCACCATGGTGTTCGATGAGGTGGATGCAGGGATCGGCGGTGAGGCAGCCCTGTGCGTTGGTCGTGCACTTGCAGAGCTCGGGGCGAACAGCCAGGTGATTGTGGTGACCCACCTTCCTCAAGTCGCTGCTTTTGCAGATGTTCAGGTGCTGGTTGCTAAGACCCAAGCCCAGGACTCAGCGCGAACCACAGCCGTGGTTCTTGATGCAGAGGGCCGAGTGATCGAACTGTCACGTATGCTCTCGGGCTCGCCCGATAGTGCTACTGCTCGAGATCATGCCTTGGAGTTGCTCAGCAGCGCCCAAAGCGAGCGCCGGGCAGATCACCCATGATCCTCCTTCTGATTTCGCTGCTCTGTGGGGTTGGCCTTGGAGCAGTTTTGTTTCGGACTCTCACCGACATGCTTCAACGGGAAGTCTTTCTTCGAACGAACTACAGGGGTCGGCCGATCCCAACAGCAGGCGGAATCGTCATTGTGTTATCCGTATTCTGTCTGACTGCCGTGCTCTCTGTTCTTGCTGCAGTCAATGTTGGCCTCCCGGCGGGTTTGATCACCTCGTGTGAACTCACCGCCCTTGCAGTGGCTGGGTTTGGCCTTCTCGGCCTTCTCGATGACTTGGCACAAGACACCGGAAGCTCTGGCTATCGAGGCCACATAAAGTCGGTGTTTGCGGGAAAGCTGACTGCAGGCTCACTGAAAATGATTGCAGGTCCGGCATTTGCGTTAGTTCTGGTGTTGCCCCTCCGGCAGAACTCGCTGCTGTGGTTATTGATCGACGGCGCAATAATTGCCCTTGCAGCGAACCTTGCAAATCTTTTTGACCGCGCTCCAGGACGCGTCACGAAGTTTTCCTGTGCCTGCTTGGCGCTCCTCGTGGTCTCGTGTGGGCTGACGGCACTGCTCGCCGACAGCTTGCAACTTCAGGCATTTACAGGGCTCATTGGTCTGTGCGTTGCAGTAGGCGCAGCCTGCGGCATGCTTCCTATGGAGCTCAAAGAGCGAGTGATGTTGGGCGATACTGGCGCAAATCCGCTCGGCGCTGCAATTGGTCTCGCAGTGGTACTCACACAGAATGCCCCCGTGAGGCTTGGCGTACTGCTTGTTGTGTTGTTTATGAACCTGCTAAGTGAGCGAGTGTCCTTTAGTGCAGTGATTGCACGAGTGGGCCCACTGCGCGCCCTAGATCAGCTTGGTCGGATGCCCACAGAACCCTGAACCTATGACCTTGGAGCGGTTTGCTCTAGCATCTATCACCGATCATGACTTGCTCAAGCACCCCCTGTCCGAAGAACCTGCAGTTCACCCAGATTTCAGAAACTGGTAACCGCGTTGTCTGAGACCACAGCCCCCGCTCAAGTGTCGATTACCGCAGTTGCCCGAGTCGACCGGCGGACCAAAGATCTTGTCAAGCGCCTCAAGCCGGGCGAGATCGCAGTCATTAACCACCGTGACCTAGACCGGGTCGCAGGAGAAGGGCTAGCCGCAGCTCAGGTAGTAGCAGTGGTGAACGCATCCCCGTCAATCTCTGGGCGTTACCCCAACGGCGGTCCAAAGCGCGTTGCAGAGGCCGGAATTGTCATTCTGGACGCCGTGGGAACCGACGTGATGGCAGAACTGTGCGACGGAGACACCATCACCATCGAAGATGGCGTCATTCTGCGCGATGGAGCAGAGATCTGTAGGGGCGAAATACTCGACCTCGTAAAGGTCGACGCCAAGATGGAACTTGCTCGAGATGCCATTGGCAACGAACTCGAAAGTTTTGCCGTCAACACCTTGGAGTACGTCGAGAAAGAAGCTCGGCTGTTGTTCGAGCCGATCGTCGTTCCAGAACTTCGCACCAACTTTGAACGCCGCCACGTGCTGATCGTCGTGCGGGGCCACGACTACAAAGAAGACCTGCGGGCACTGCGCAACTACATCGTCGAGTTTCATCCTGTTTTGGTTGGAGTGGATGGTGGGGCTGATGCGCTCCTCGATATGAAGTTCACACCCGACATGATTATCGGTGACTTCGACTCACTCTCTGAGCGGGCTTGGAACTGCGGCGCTGAACTGATTCACCACGTGCATCCCGACGGCCGCGCACCCGGCAGGGAGGAGCTTCAGGAGCAGGGTTTACCGTATAAGGAGTTCATCATTGAAGGCACCAGTGAGGATGCCGCAATGTTGCTCGCATATGAGTGCCGCGCTGAACTGATTGTGGCCGTTGGTACGCATGCAACCATGGTTGAGTTCTTGGACAAAGGTAGAGCGGGTATGTCATCGACTTTCCTGACTCGACTCCGACTTGGACCGATGCTGATCGATGCCAAAGGTGTGAGTCAGCTCTATCAGGGCCGAGTTCGTCGCCGAGACATTCTGATGCTGGTAGCCGCCGCCCTCGTGGTCATTTTGGCAGTTGCAGTGGTCTCTGATTCCCTGCAATTGCTGCTGCGCACGGTCTGGGTTGACCTTCGAGACATCTTCTATTCCTTGACTGGACGGCTTTCTTAACATGGTGACTTTTCGTTTCTACCTCGTGTCGATTGTGGCGTTCTTTCTGGCTCTGGCCGTTGGGGTGGTGCTCGGTTCGGTACTTGACGGGGGGATTTCTGACTCGTTGAAAGATCGCTTAGCGCGAGTAGAAGCGAACCTCAACGACACCGTGGCATCCATTGACGATAAGAACACTGAGATCAAAGAGCTTCAGCAGTATGTGGATGAATCTGCACCGTTTGCGGTGGAAGGCCAACTTCTTGATACCACTGCGGTGGTTGTGGTCGAGCCAGGAGTTGAACTCGGCCCGGTTCAGGACCTAGTCCAACGAGTGCGTCAGTCGGGAGCGAGCGTCGCTGGAATCTTGGCCCTAGACCCTCGTTGGGATTTGAAAGACAAAGCGGACCGCGAGCAGTTTGCACAGATTGCAAAGTCCTCTGATATTCCTGTGGCTCAACTCCAACGTTTAGCTTGGCAGTTGATTCTTGGCTCTGCAGCGCCTGGCTCCACAGCTACAACGAGTACAACGAGTACAACAAGTACAACAGCGGCAGTTGCTGAAGATTCCAGCACAAGCGTTCCGAACACCACCGCCGTTCCCTCGCCGTTTGCAGAACTGTCGAACAACGCTGTTCTGAAGCAACTCGAAGAAGCCGGATTTTTGCAGCTACTTGATGTTGATGGAACCGATGGGGCAGGCGGGCAACTCTCTGCACTGTTTCTGGTCACGGGCACCGACTCCACGTTGGCGCGACCGGGTGCCGCGGCAGGCGAACTAGCTAGTACTGCTACCTCGCTCAAAATTCCTACGGTGCTTGCAGAGGTGTTCGTTCCGCCGGCCGCTGAGCAGAAGGACCCTCAGGAGCGCGGTGATATTTTACGAGCTGCGCTAGTTGGAAAAGAAGCTGGTATCTCTACTGTGAATGATCTCGAGCTTGTCGCCGGCAGGGTCGCGTCAGTATTGGCCGCTGCAGACCTGCAAAAAGGCATCAGCGGCAACTTCGGTTATGGCCCCGGGGTAGACGGCGTGTTGCCGCAATGGATTGGCCCATGAGCGATCCGGCTGGCGGATCACGTGCAGTGACCCGTTCGGCCGCAGGGATGGGTGCGGCGGCCGCAGTCTCACGTGGCTTTGGTGGAATTCGGGTACTAGCGATCGCGGCAGTTCTTGGAACTACATATCTTGGCAACGCCTTCCAGAGTTCCAACACGGTGTCGAATGTTCTGTTTGAACTGCTCGCTGCGGGTGCACTCTCTGCGGTATTAGTTCCTACCTTTGTTGGCTACCTTGATCGCGGTGACCAAGAAGGTGCCGAACACCTAGCCGGAGAGTTGCTCGGCGTTGCGATCATTGTGCTTGGCCTAGTGGCCGTTCTTGGCATGCTCGCGGCGCCGTGGATTGCAGACCTGCTGACCGCCGCAGTCGAGGATCCATCTATTGCTAGTCAGCAGCAAGCACTCACTGCGTTTTTGTTGCTGTTCTTTATTCCTCAAGTTGTTTTGTATGGCCTCGGTGCAATTTCTACTGCAGTGCTCAATGCCAAACGAAGTTTTGTTGTGGGCGCATTGGCACCCATCGGCAACACCTTGGTGATGGTTGGGTTCTTGTTAGCCTTTCGATACGTTGCTGGCCCGGACCCCGGATTGGAACTCAGCACCAACGAAAAGCTGCTCCTTGCTTTGGGAGGAACGCTGGGCGTAGTTGCATTTGTAGCCGTACCTTCGATCGCCGTGTGGCGAAGCGGCTTTTCTCTGCGGCCACGATTTACAAGGAATCACGACGGCCTGAGAAAGGTCGTTGGACTCTCTGGTTGGGCCAGCTTGCAGCACGGATTTGCAGCCCTTTTGCTTGGAGCGGCGATTATTGCTGGGGGAGCGGTCGAGGGTGGGGTAGTTGCCTATCAGGTTGGCTGGTTCTTCTTCCTTGCACCCTACGGAATCATTGCGCAGCCAATCCATACCACGATCCTTCCTGAGTTGGTGGCCGAACATCAGGCGGGTGACACCAACGCTTTTGTCTCGTCGCTCCGTTGGGCACTCGACTCGATGTGCGTGTTGTTGTTGCCAATTAGTGCGCTGTGCGCTGCGCTTGCTGTGCCTGCAATGACTGTCCTTGCATTTGGATCAGCAAAGGACGCTCAGGGGATAGACCTTCTTGCAGCGGCACTAGCCTCGCTCGGACTCGGGCTGCTGCCCTATGGGGCGTTCTTCTTGCTAGCCCGCGCTTGGTATGTCTACGGCAATAGTCGAGTTCCTGCCCTCGCAGGCGGGTGCGCCGCCTTAGTCGGAGTGCTGTCGATGGTTGCCGCTGCCGTATTTGCAACAGGAACAAACCTGGTGCTTGCTCTTGGTTTGGCCCACAGCTTGGCGTTTCTTATTGGCTCTCTTGTTCTTGTGATTTCGCTTCGCGGCCGAACCGGAAAATGGATTCTTCCTTCGCTGCTTATCCCCTCGATGCTTGGGTCAGTCCTTGTTGGTCTGCTGGCATGGGGACTCTACGAATGGTGGGCTCCGAGCGGAAAGCTCATGGACCTTCTGGCATTGGTGGTGTTGTGTTCGCTAGCGCTTGCTCTATATGCAGCGTTTTTGCGTGTACTGGGTGTATCAATCACTCAGCGACTTCCAGGTTCAGGAGGTCTCGCCAGTGAGTGATGCGCCAGTGAGTGATGCGCCAGTGAGGGAAGTACTGATATGAGATCCAACAAGTTGAAGACCAATCTGCGCGCTGCTGCCTTGATCTGCATAGGACTGGCGGTTGTCTGCGTAGGACCTTCTGCGTCGGCTGCGAGTTCAGCCGATACGCCACTAGGCAGAGCCGAGTCTGTTCTGGTTTTTTCGGTTCCGACTCTGGCTTGGAGCGAAATCAACGCTCAGGACACTCCGGAGCTGAACGACGTTCTCAGTCAGTCAGTGATTGCAGATCTCTCGGTGCGATCTGTCACCCGTGATACCTCTGCAACGGATGGCTACACGACGCTGAACGCTGGCACGCGAGCAGAGGGTGCTCCGGAGGGCATGCTGGCGTATCTCTCGCCCGAGGGAAGCTTGGCTCAGCAGTTTGCAGTTCAAACCGGCACGCTGCCCGCTGCAGGTGAGGTCTTCAACCTTGGTCTCGTGCCGATTCTCAAGATCAACGATTCTCTGCTCTACGGATCAGAGATTGGCGCTCTCGGAACAGCTCTGAACCAAGCAGACGTGAGTCGCTCTGTCATCGCAAATGGAGACCATGACAATGGGCACGGACAAACTGTTTATCGTCGAGAAGCGAGTCTTTCAGTGATGGATGAGCACGGGATTGTTGATTCTGGAGAAGTTGGGCAGCGACTACTTGAGAGTGACGATCAGTTTCCGTTCGGTGTGCGCTACGACAACAAAGCTGTCGCAGGCGCGATGAAGGGCTTCTTGAAGCCCAACTCTGTGGTGCTTGTCGAGGCCTCCGATATGGTCCGCGCCGTTGATGCACAGCCGTTATCAACCCCACTCCAACAAGAAGCGATTCGCTCGCAGGCCCTCAGTTCCTCTGACGAGTTACTCGGACGGCTCCTGAAGAGCGTTGATCGCTCGCGAACCGCAGTGATTGTTGTTGCACCTTATGCAGTTGACGATGGAAGTTCGCTCACCGTGGTTGGTGTGCGTGCGCCACAGCTGCAGCCTGGGTTGTTGTCTTCTGGTACCACTCGCCGAGCAGGTTTTGTTCAGACTGTCGATATTGCACCGAGCATCGCATCGCTTCTGGGCGTTGCGATTCCGAGCTCGATGGAGGGGACACTCATGGAGCGAAAGGGGTCCGGTGGCACCTATGAACAGCGCACCGAGATGTTGGTCTCCGAAAATGAAGCAGCGATCTTTAGAGACTCAGTCGTGGGGCCAGCTTCAACACTTTTTGTGCTCGTTCAACTCTTGCTGTGGGTCCTTGCGATCTTTACGTTCTCTAAGTCGTCAGCCGGGCTTCGCAAGGGCGTCGAGATTGCAACTCTCGGCGTGCTGGCGTACCTGCCCGTAACATATTTGGCAGGAATCTTTCCCTTCGAACAATGGGGTAAAGCGGCCTTCTGGGCTTTTGTCGTACTCGGGTCAGCCCTCGTGGCAAGCGGTATCTATTTACTCACCCAACGATTCCTAGTCGACCCTCTCTTAGCCACACTCGGCGCAATCCTGATACTGCTCAGCGTGGACATCGTCATTGGGGGTCCGCTGCAGTTCAACACCGTCTTCGGTTACACGCCAACAGTGGCTGGACGATTTAACGGTATGGGTAATCCAGCATTTTCGATGTTTGCAGCCTCTGCAATTATGGCGGCGGCTCTGATTGCCTATCGAGTGGGCGGCCGCCGTGGTACTTGGTTAGGAATTGCACTTCTCGGTTGGGCGGTCCTGCTCGACGGCGCTCCGTTCTGGGGTGCAGACGTGGGTGGGGCACTTGCCATGATCCCGTCGGCAGGCGTTACGGCTTGGATGTTGCTTGGGCTCAAAGTGCGCGCTCGAACTGCTGCGCTGTGGGGGAGTATCTCTGTGCTCGTGGTGATTGCACTCGGAGCGCTAGACCTGACACGCCCACCCGCAGAGCGAACCCACCTTGGCCGCTTGCTTGCAGACATTGGAACAAACGGCCTCGAGGCGCTCAACACCGTGGTGTTGCGCAAGATCGATGCCAACGTCTCGGTACTAGCAAGTTCTGTCTGGACACTCATGTTGCCCCTGGTGTTCGCCTTCATTGCGTACTTGTTCTGGAAGTCGCCATGGCGACTACACACCATTGCTGAGCGCATTCCTCAAGAGCGTGCTGCTGTTGCAGGCCTTATCACTGCAATGGTTTTAGGTTTCGCTCTCAATGACTCCGGCATTGCAGTTCCAGGGATCATGCTGGGCGTTGTCAGCGCATCGCTCATCCATTTGATGTTGCGTGTTGACGATGATCTGCCGAGAGAATCATCTGCAGCTACTGCGGATGAACATCCTCTCGAGGCCAGCAGCAGAGGATGATTCTGCAGTAACCACATAGCCTTCGTTCTCAAGCTTGTCTGGTAACCCAGGGAAGGAACCAAACCGTTGGTTGGAACGAACAACTACTGCACAGACTCGGGGGTCGCGTGCAGCCTCTGCGAGCGAATCCTCTGTATAGCGGCCCTGTTGTACGCGAAGCATGGACGGATCGACTAGGTCGTCACTGGTTCGTTTGCCAGCGCGCCACACCAAGCCGGGTTCATCGCTGAGCACCCATGCCCCCTTGGGTAGGTCCTGAATTGCTTGAACAACTTCTGCCTCCGTGCCTGTGTACGGTCCGGGCAAAATGATCTCATTGAGCTGAAGAAACAGCAGGGGAATGCAGAGCACCCCTGTAACGGCTGTTACCCGCAGCGGTGGCCGGTAGATGCCAATGAGCAGTGCTAGCGGCGGAATCATCGCCGAGATATGCGGGCGCCAGAGTGGGCTCACAACAACAATCAGCCAGAGCGCTGAGCCGACTGCCCAAGCAGCCATGAGCAAGCGAGAGGATGGGGTGGTTCCGACTGCTGGGCTGGTTCCGTCCACGGCCACTTCCCGACGTGGTCCTGATCCAAACCTGGCCCAGAGCGCTGTGATCAGCGTGACGATTGCAAACAAGAGCAGTACCAGATCGCGGTCCCATAACGTCGAGACGAGTTTGGCTGCGTTTGCTGGAATATCGCGATTGGTCGACGCTGCAGTGCGGTACACGAAGGACTGATCCCAAACGGCCGCGAACCCGAACGGTGCGCTGATCAGCGCAAAGAGCGCCGCAGCGCTCGCCACGACCACCAACCCCTGCAGCAGGGCTGTGGCTGCTAGGCGGCGCTGTTTGGCTTGGGCTACGAGTGGTGCAAGCAATACCAGCCCCACAACAATCAAGATGGGCGCCTCCATTGCTTTTGTAGAAAGAGTTGCACCGACGGCTAAGCCTAATAACACCGAGTTTGGGTAGGTGGGTCGGTCGCGTTGTCTCAGAGAGAGCAAGACAGCGAGCACAGCAAAGGCCAGTGCTGGCCCGTCCGCTGCAAGTGGGCCAGTCACCCAGAGCAAACTTCCAGAGGTGGCTGCCAACACGGCTGCAACAAGTGCCCCGAGCCGATCGGTCATGCGCAGTGCGGTCCAATAGATCCCAACAACGATTGCTATTCCCGACACAACAGCAAGCACCCGCGGAGAGTTCAGCTTATGAAAACCTACAAAGTCGCCCACTGCTACGAGCGGTAAGAAGAGTGGTCCTTGGCTCGAAAACACGTCGCGAAAGGGCACGCCTCCGTCACGAATTGCTAGAGCGGAGCTTGCAAACACTCCGTCATCAAAGGTCAGGTGCCGCTCAGAAAAAAACGCTGGAAGCCTCAGAATCAGAGCGAGTAGGCCGAGCAGCACAGAATCTAGTAATCCGGTGAAGCGCAGTGGTTCGTTGGAAGAATCAGACATTCATCACCAGGTGCTGGGCCGTGTAGGCATGGAAACCTAGGTTACTGAGGATTCCCGGTGCATTCAGCGACTCGCTCTGCGCGCTACAGTTAACTCTTCCGACGTACAGGAGAAGCTGTGACAAAGCACATCTTCGTCACCGGTGGGGTGGCTTCAAGTTTAGGTAAGGGGCTCACTGCTTCTTCGCTCGGTCGACTCCTCAAGGCCCGTGGTCTTCGGGTGACGATGCAGAAGCTCGACCCGTATATCAATGTTGATCCGGGAACGATGAACCCGTTCGAACATGGCGAGGTTTTTGTTACCGAAGACGGCGGTGAAACCGACCTTGATCTTGGGCATTACGAGCGTTTTATCGATGAGCAGCTCACACGTGACTCCAATGCGACCACGGGTTCGATCTACTCGGCAGTGCTCGCTGCAGAGCGGCGAGGTGAGTACCTCGGTAAAACTGTTCAGGTCATTCCGCATATCACCGATGAAATCAAGCGTCGGATTTCTAAGCTGGGAATTGATGGCACCGATGTTGTCATTACCGAGATTGGCGGAACGGTGGGGGATATTGAGATCCTTCCCTTCCTAGAAGCAATCCGGCAGTTCCGCCTAGATGTGGGCAGAGACAGCGTCTGTTATGTGCACGTGACTCTCGTGCCGTTTATTGGTCCGTCCGGTGAACAAAAGACAAAACCAACTCAGCACTCTGTGACCGAACTTCGCAGCCGAGGCATTCAGCCAGATGCGATTGTGTGTAGGTCCGATGAGGCAATCTCATCAGAGCTGAAGCGGAAAATCTCTGGCCTCTGTGATGTCGAGGTCGGCTCCGTCATCAACTGTGCTGATGCGAACAGCCTCTATGACATTCCTTTGGTGATCCATGACGAGGGTTTGGATTCGGTTGTGTGCAAAATTCTGCACCTTCCAGACACCCCGCCTGATCTCACCGAATGGAAAGCACTCGTTGAGCGAGTAGCCGCGGCAACCTTCCCAGTGCGGGTTGGGATTATCGGCAAGTACGTCAGCCTGCCTGATGCGTACCTCTCCGTGGTTGAGTCGCTCAAGCATGCTGGGTTTGCCCACGGGGTAGACGTAGAAATCGAATGGATCCAAGCCGAAGAAGTCGAAGGACTGTTGACTGCTGGTCGTCTTTCTGGCTTAGACGGAATCGTGATTCCTGGCGGCTTTGGGGAGCGTGGCATCGAGGGAAAGATCGCAGCGGCTGGATTTGCTCGAGATCAAAAAATCCCTTGTTTAGGTCTGTGCTTGGGCATGCAAGTCATGACAGTGGAATTTGCCCGCAACGAGTTGGGCCTTAGCGGAGCAAATTCCACTGAGTTTGATCCAGCAACACCGCACCCCGTGATTGACCTGATGGACTCCCAGCGAGAGATCACCAACAAGGGGGGCACCATGCGCCTTGGTGCTTATATTGCGCAGCTCGAGCCAGGTTCGAAAGTTGCAAACGCGTATGGAAGCACCGTGGTTTCTGAGCGCCATCGCCACCGGTACGAGTTCAATCCGGCATATCGGCGCAGGTTCGAAGGCAGCGCATTCAAGTTCTCAGGAACCTCTCCCGATGGTCGCCTGGTGGAGTTCATTGAGTTAGAGGACCACCCGTTTTGGGTGGCCACGCAGGCTCATCCAGAGTTCAAGAGTCGCCCGACAAACCCTGCACCACTCTTTAGAGAGCTGATTGGTGCCGCTGCAGAGCGCGCTCGTGGCCGAAATCCGCAACTCATTGAGGTCAACCTTGACCGGCCGACCGAGATAGCTGTTCTGAGAGACGCGTGAGCGAGTTTCGCCACCTTGGTGACACAGTCCTTCACACGGGATTTGTGATTTCACTCAGCCGTTCTCAGTTCGAAGCGCCAGACGGAACCCTGTTTGAGCGAGACATTGTTCGGCACCCGGGTGCGGTCTCGGTCGTGCCGTTGCTTGAGTCGGGAGAGGTGGTGCTTGTTCGCCAGTACCGGGCAGCGATCGATGAGATGGTGCTTGAGATTCCCGCAGGTAAGCGCGATGTGCCAGGTGAACCAACGGTAGAGACGGCGCAGCGCGAGCTGATCGAAGAGGTTGGATTCTCCGCAGGTCGACTCGATTTGTTGTCACGGTTTCATAATTCAATTGGGTTCAGTGACGAAGAGAGCTTTGTTTACTTAGGTCGCGATCTCACTGAGCAGCCAATGGATCGTCAGGGTATTGAAGAGGCCTTTATGGATGTGATTCGAGTACCGCTGCTAGATACTCCCGAGATGATTTCTTCCGGATTGATCACAGATGCAAAGACAGTGATCGGACTGAGCTTGGCCATCGCTACGCTGCGCGAGACCTGACTCCATGCTGCCCCTCGAGGTCGAGGAGTTCCTGATCTATCTTCAGGTTGAAAAGGGAAGGTCCCCGTTAACGATCAGTGCGTATCGAAGGGACCTGCAGCGATATGTCGGCTTTCTTGAAGATCGCGACTGCACAATGTCTTGCGCCCAATCTTCCGATGTCGTTGCCTATGCGACCTCGTTGCGTGAGGCGGGACTCGCTGCGTCTTCTGTGACAAGGATGTTGGCCTCGGTTCGCAACGCGCACCGCTGGCTCACTGCCGAAGGGGTCTACAAAAGTGACGCTTCGCTCACCGTTGAATCGCCCCGTTTGCCAGAACCGCTTCCAAAAGCTCTTTCGGAAGAACAGGTCATGTTGTTGCTGGACTCGGTCGAACAGGCTGTGATTTCAGCAGGGAACGACCCCTTCGCTCTACGCGATCGCGCGCTGCTCGAGGTGCTCTACGGAACTGGGACTCGGGTCTCTGAAGTGTGTGGGATGAGCTTCGGAGACGTTGACCTAGAAGGCGCTTTGCTGCGTGTTATGGGTAAGCGTTCCAAGGAGCGCATCGTTCCGCTTGGTAGGTACGCTGTGCGGACGTTGGCTGCATGGATTGAAGATGGTCGGCCGCAACTTGTGCCTCGGCACTGGCGAAGTCGAGATGACGCTGACGCAATCTTCCTTGGCTCAAAAGGTTCGCGGCTGACTCGGCAAGGTGTCTACTTGGTTCTGCAAAAGCGCGCCTTAGCAGCAGGGCTTTCGCCTGCGCTGATTAGTCCGCACGTTCTGCGACACTCCTGTGCGACTCATCTGCTCGACAACGGAGCCGATATCCGTACCGTGCAAGAGATGCTGGGCCATGCGTCGGTGAGCACCACGCAGATTTATACCAAAGTTGCAACCGAACGACTCTGGCAGGCGTATCGAGATGCACATCCGAGGGCAGCTGCTCGGCCGGAGTTTGCGGAAAAATGAGCCTTCGTCCGGTGCATCGTGTTGAGCGCTTCTTGAAGTCCGTATTCTCGGTTGCACCTAGTTCGGAGCAGATTCAGTGGGCCACGCAGTTCCTCACTCCTGCCGAGCAAAAGCTGTTTCTGCGAATGCCCTCGGTGGATCAGTCGCATTGCATTGGTGTTGCTCGAGCAGTTGCAGCTCACCTAGATCAGGTTGGGCTCACCGAGTTTGATCCCGAGGCAGTCTGGGTCATCGCAGCCGCACTGCTGCATGATGTGGGCAAGTCAGTCAGCGGGCTCGGAACATACGGCCGGGTGGTGGCCACCATTTCTGAGGCTTTGGGAGGCTCCGAGATGGGTGTTCACTGGGCAGAGCGGACGGGCATGACTCGAAAGGTGGGTTTGTATCTGCAGTACCCCCAACTTGGGGCAGACCTTTTGTCGCTGGCCGAGTCCGATGACCGCGTCGTCGCGTGGGCGGTAGAGCATCACCTGCCACAGGAGCAATGGTCGTTGCCCCTGGACTGCGCCTTGCTCTTGCAAAAAGGCGATGACGGCCGCTTAGCGAAGCGCTAACCGCGTGGGAGCAGGCCGATGTTGGCCTTTGCCCGGTCAACCACAGGGCCGGCAATAGACCTAGCCTTATCTGAGCCAACTGCTAGCAGACTGATGGTGGCGGCTGGGTCTGCCTGCAGGTCTGCCATCCGACTCTGAATTGGCCGAAGCAGGTCGATAACAGCCTCGGCCGTATCTGCCTTGAGCGGACCGTATTGGGTGTACTCGGCAGCGAGTTGTTCGGGGGTGCGTTGGGTCAGTGCACTCAGTATTGACAACAGGTTAGAAACCCCGGGCTTTTCTGCAACGTCGAATCTCACTTCGCTCTCTGAGTCAGTGACGGCTCGCGAGAACTTTTTTGCAACTGCTCCAAGGTCGTCGCTCAAGTAGACCGTGCCCGAACCGCCATCTGAGGATTTCGACATTTTGTTTGTGGGGTTCTGTAGATCCATCACGCGTGCACCAATGCGGGGGATTGAGGCTTGTGGAATCACGAAGGTGTCTCCGTAGCGCTTGTTGAAGCGCTCTGCCACATCGCGGGTCAACTCAATATGCTGGCGCTGATCCTCACCAACTGGGACCTTGTCTGTGTCGTATAACAAGATGTCGGCCGCTTGTAGGGCGGGGTAGGTAAACAGTCCGGCTGAGATGAACTCTTGTTGTTCGGACTTATCTTTGAACTGAGTCATGCGGCGCAGTTCGCCCATCGATGTGACGCACTGGATGATCCACCCGAGCTCGGTGTGTTCAGGAACATGGCTTTGCACGAACAGCGTGCATTGTTCCGGGTCGAGACCACAGGCCAAGAGGCCTTGGGCCAGCTCAAGAGTCTTCGTTCCGATTTCGCCGGGCTTTTTCGGAACCGTCAAAGCGTGCATATCGACAATGCAATACAGGCTGTCGGCTTCGCGTTGATCTTGCACCCAGTTCAGCACTGCACCGAGCAAATTGCCAAGATGGAGATCGCCAGTTGGTTGGATACCAGATAAGACACGGGGCATGGCGGGTGATGCTACAGAGTGGCCGGTGCCTGCGGGTAAAACGATGCAAATGACATCAGTGTGATATGGAATCGAAATCGCGGCTAGCATGACAATGTGGCATACGCAGTGCAGACCCCAGTCTTCGAAGGCCCCTTTGATCTCTTGTTGCACCTGATCCTTCGTGAGCAGGTAGACCTCTATGAGATCGACCTTCTGGTCATCGTCGATGCCTACATCGCCGAGTTGGCCAGGATGGAACATCTTGACCTAGAGGTGGCCACCGAGTTTCTGCTGATTGCCGCAACGCTGATTGAACTCAAAACAAAGCGACTGCTGCCAGGCGATGAGGACGTAGACCTTGACGATGATCTCTCGCTGTGGGAAGAGCGAGACATGTTGTTGTCTCGTTTGCTTGCATGCAAGACCTTTAAAGATGCAGCCGTCATTCTCGAAGCCCGCCATAGTGCAGCGGCAAGGTGCGTGGCGCGCAAAGTTGGCCCCGATGAGCGCTACTTCGACCTAGCTCCAGATTTGCTCGAAGGGGTCACCGCGATCCGAGTCCGTGATGCTTTCGTACGGGCCATGCAACCCAAGGCGCAGGTGCGGATCGATCTGTTCCACGTTGCTCCGATTCGAGCAAGCGTGGTCGACGCTGTTGCAGATTTGTGCGTTGAGCTCCCTAGCCGAGGCAGGGTCTCGTTCAGGGAACTCACTGCATCTTTCGGTGAGCGGCTCGAAGTTGTGGTCCATTTCTTGGCAGTGCTCGAACTGTTCAAGCAAGGCCTCGTTGAGCTGTCCCAGCCAGAGGCATTCGGAGACATCGTGATCCGCTGGCAAGGTGGAGCATTGACTGACTCGGAGGCACTCGAGCTGGTCGATGCCTACGAAGGCTAAGTAGAGCGCCGAGGATCACATGCAAGACGAATCACGCAGGGCGCTCGAGGCAATCATCATGGTGGCTGACCACCCCGCTGACCCTGTTGTTCTGGCTCAACTAGTCGAACTCTCGCCAGCAGCAGTTGAAGAGATACTTCTTCAGGTCGCTGAGTCCTATGAGCAAGAGAACCGTGGCTTTCGGTTAGTCAAAGTCGCCGGCGGTTGGCGTTATCAAAGCCACGAAGATTGCTCAGCCTATGTTGAGCAGTTTGTGCTGACCGGTCAAACAGCCCGACTCTCGGCAGCAGCGCTCGAGACGTTAGCGATTGTTGCCTATAAGCAGCCCACATCTCGTGCGCAGGTTGCTGCCATTCGCGGTGTGAATGTGGATGGCGTGATGCGAACCTTGCAGCAGCGAGGCTACATAGATGAAACCGGCAGAGATGTTGGCCCGGGCCAGGCCTCACTCTTTGGTACAACAGACCTGTTCTTGGAGCGTCTCGGGCTGAACTCGCTAGATGAGTTGCCATCTCTAGGAGACCTCATCCCAGGTGCAGATGTGGTTGAACTGCTTGAGCAGAGCCTCATCGGCCTTCCGGAGTTTGACGAAACAATCCAGCAAGAGACTGAGCCAGACGCAGAGCAGCTTGCAGAGCCACAGCATCTAGAGCAGGACGGCTCATCTGAGCCTGCTGATTCCGAGAACGACTGAGTTTTTGGGAACAGACGCGACAGGAGAACGGCTGCAAAAGGTGCTTGCGCGTGCGGGGTTTGGCAGCCGGCGAGTGTGTGAGGACCTCATCGCCGATGGGCGAGTCACCGTAAATGGTGAAGAGATCGTGCTCGGCGCACGGGTTGAAGTGGATCGAGATGTTGTTGAAGTTGACGGAGTGCCGATCGGGATTCAGCCTGATTCGGTCTATTACCTGCTGAACAAACCGCCGGGGGTGGTGACTACGGCGGTTGACCCACAAGGCAGAACCACTGCGCTGTCTTTTGTTCCAACAGAACCAAGAGTTCATTCAGTCGGACGGCTCGATTTAGAGACAGAGGGCCTGTTGTTGCTCACAAATGATGGTCAATTGACTCATCGGCTTACACACCCAAGTTTCGGCGTAGAGAAAGAATACCTAGCCGAGGTCGAGGGCGACCCTAGCCGTGGGGCGTTGAGAGCACTCCGAGAAGGAGTTGAACTCGATGATGGCTTGACTGCACCGGCCAGAGTTTCGGCTCAAGGACCTAGTTTGGTTCGCATCGTCATTCACGAGGGACGTAATCGTCAGGTCCGGAGAATGTGCGAAGCAGTTGGTCACCCAGTGACTCGGCTAATTCGCACAAGGATTGGCAGCTTGCGTGATACCCAGCTTCGGCCGGGCAGCTGGCGTGAACTCACCCAAGACGAGTTGAGGGAGTTGGAGCGGTCGGTCCTGCTTCTCGATGAAGCTGCCACTACCGAAGCAAGCCCGGCCGACGCAATCACGGCCGAAGCAATCACGGACGGAGCAATCACGGACGAAGCAAGCCCGGCCGAAGCGAGCCCGGCCGAAGCAATCACGGACGAAGCAAGCGTTGATATGAATCCGGCCGCTGTCCCAAGTCGCGATCAGGCAGATGAAGCCGATGAGGTCCCTGAGGACAGCTAACCTGCAGGCGATGTCTATTCAGGTTCTGGCCCTTCGAGGAGCAATCACCCTTGAGCGGGATGAGCGTGACCATCTTCTTGAGCGGGTTGAGCGCCTTCTGGCCGAGATGATCGAGCGCAACTCGCTGTCTCATGACGACCTCATCTCTATTCTTTTCACAGCTACCCCAGATATTCACTCGGTCTTTCCGGCGGTTGCAGCTAGGCAGATGGGCCTTGGCGATGTGCCGCTCATCTGCGCTCAGGAACTCAGCATCGAAGGTGCGATGCCGCTGTGTGTTCGGGTGCTCATCCACACAAATACCGAGCTGACCCGAAGCGAACTGCGCCATGTCTACCTAGAAGAGGCTCGCACCCTTCGAGATGATCTCGCGGAATGACAGCGCCTGATGAACAGCGCCGCGCTGCAGTAATCGGAACCGGATTAATTGGCGGCTCTGTTGCGCTTGCTCTTCAAAACGCTGGCTGGTTTGTGACGGGGTCCGATATCGATCCCGCTCGTGCTGCGCGAGCATTAGAACTCGGGGTGATCAACGCTGTAGGCAGCGACTCTGAAGCAGAGATCACCTTTCTTGCCGTGCCAGTTGGCAGCGTGGCAAGCGAAGCACAACTGGCGCTTCGTTCTGGGGGAGTGGTGACCGATGTGGGCAGCGTAAAAGCACCGCTAGTGGCGGCAATCAAAGATGCCAACTTTGTGGGGGGTCACCCCATGGCAGGTTCTGAAGCAATCGGTGTAGAGGGTGCTCGAGGAGATCTTTTTGAGGCAACCACGTGGGTCTTGACCCCGACATCAGCCACTGATCCTGGGGCACAAGCGCTGGTTCATTCAGTTGTTCGGTCCTTCGGTGCCGAGGTGTTGACCCTTGATGCTGACCGGCACGATCAGCTCGTGGCAACAGTGTCACATGTCCCGCACCTGACAGCAGCGAGCCTGATGGACCTAGCAGCAACGCGAGCCGAGGAGCACTCTGCGGTACTTCGCCTTGCGGCCGGCGGCTTCCGAGATATGACACGCATTGCGGCCGGTGACCCCGGTATGTGGCTAGATATCTGCGTAGATAACCGCGATGCCATTCTGGGGGTCCTAGATGACCTTCTTGACTCGCTCACCTCAATGAGGAGAATCGTTGCCGACGGTGATTCGGCTGCGCTTGAGCAACGACTCCTTCTAGCGCAACAGGCTCGTCGCTCGCTACCAACTGGTGCGCCTGCTGCCGAGCAGTTGGCAGAGATTCGGGTGTCTGTTGTTGACCAACCTGGAGAGCTTGCAGCGGTGACTGCCCTAGCAACTGAATTGTCAGTCAACGTCTATGACGTAGAGGTTGCACATTCGGCTGGTGATCAGCGCGGCCGACTGATTTTGGTAGTTGACGCCGATCGGGCCGCCTCGCTTGCTGATGCACTTCGTTCACAGTCCAGAGTGGTGTCGGTGCATGAACTCGGTTGAGGTGCATCCGCTGACGCAACCCTTCGAGGTCGAATTCAGGCCGCCTGGTTCTAAGAGCATTACTAACCGTGCGCTGATTTGCGCTGCGCTAGCGAGGGGAACTTCTACGCTGACTGGCGCGTTATTTGCCGAAGATACAGAGGCCATGGTTCGTTGCCTCACAGCACTCGGCGTAGGCATCCATACAGAGCCGTCAGCGCAGCGCATCACTGTAGAGGGCGTGCGAGGTGCTCCACTGGTGCAGG
>WLJI01000189.1 GCA_009701845.1 Actinomycetota bacterium | reverse complement strand
AGCAACCATCCAAACCGCAGGCCCACGAACCACAAAACCAAAAACCAACAACTAACCCCCCAACAACTAACCCCCCAACAACACCCTCCAACCCCCTCTGTCCTGCGTGTCACCCCAAAACAGGGTCACACGCAGGACAGATGCGCGTCTAGAACCAAAAACCCCTTCTGCCGCGAAGGTCGGGGTTGCTTCTGCGGATCTTTCATTCTTGGTCTGAGGCATTCACCTTCGCGTCAGGTTCCTATGTCCAAAAAGGCGCACCCTTTAACGAGGGATACCGTTAGGTTGAATGGCTGTTGACCGTGCCCCTGCTCCTTGCCGAATTGGTGATTGTGCTGAAGTGGCGAAGAACACCACTCCAAGCCTCATTACCCGACTTGGCATTGCCGCCATTGCGATGATCCTTCTTGGCTACCCCGGCGAAATTGCCGCAGCAGACTCAAGCACCCGAACCATCTGTGGCATCTTGTCAACGCTGCCGTTCCGGTACATCCTCTTTGTGCTCTTTGTGGAACTCGGCAAGTCACTTGATCGCCAGACCGAGCAGGTGCGAAAAATCGTCAACGGGCTCCGGTTCATGATTCTTGCCAAGCCGCTCTTCGGACTCTTCATTTTGGCAATTGCCTTGATCAAGACTCAGGATGAAAAAAGCAGCGTTTCTGAAACTGCTAGCTCGGCTTCTAGCAAGATATGCAGTTAGCTACATCTTGTTGCCGTCTGCCCGAATGGCCATTCGGGCAGACGGAACGGAATCAAGGACTTCGCAGAAGAAGACGCGAACCGAAGCGCAGTAAAACCGCCGGTCTCAATCAGGCCCATCAGATCAATGACCTCATGTAGCAATGGTGGGATGAGGTCTACACCGCCCTGGCTCAGGTTGAGAGAACCAACCTGAGCTAGGCCGCGTCGACCCCCAAGGTCAAGCACCCATCCGAGTTGACGTAGGTCTACCGACTCTGGTTCTTCACCCTTCAGCAGACGAACAGCATTCTGCCCTGCTGCAGCGCCTGCGCGAACCGCAATCTGGGCTGACATTGGTAGAGGTTCTCCATCGATTCTGCGGTGAAGCGCTGTGTCACCTGCAGCGAACGTACGCTTGTAGCCCTCAACGCGCAGAGTCGGATCTAACAAGATTCGACCATTCTCTGCGGCTGGCAGACCGAACTGCTGACCAAGGGCTTCAGAACCACCCGCCCAGACCACAATGCCTTCAAGCAATCCACCCTTACGCACCGCACCCGACTCGGTAATTTCATCGACGTTTGAGCCCAAGTAGACGTTGACATTTCGACCCGTAAGTATCCGCTGCGCTCCCGCTCCGAGCTCGGGTGGCATTGCGCCAAGTAGTCGAGCGGAGCCTTCAATAAGGTGAACGCAGATTGAGGGATGCGCAATAGCTACTGCACCGGCAAGTTGTACCCCTGTGGCTCCACCGCCAATGATGACCAACGAGTTCGCTCCTGCGATCAGCGACCGGAGCTTGATTGCGTCTTCGGCAGATCGGAGTGCATGTGCATTTCCGATTCCTTCAATCGGCGGACGAGACGAAGAGCTGCCTGCAGTAACGATCACAGCTTCAGCCTGGAGGATTCTTCCGTCTTCCAACGTCGCTGATCCATCCTGAACCTTGGCCACCGTGCCCTCAATGACGCGGTCTACGAATGATCGAACCGGGCTTGATGCATCATCGAGAGTGCCCGTGCCACCAGCTACCGCAGCAAGACGCGTTACATAATCGTGGCGGCCGGTGCGGTCCACAACCGTCACTGGGATACCTGCGTGTTGCACTGCCGCAGCGGCATGCAGCCCGGCATATCCGCCGCCGATTATTAGTACGCCATCGACCTGTTGGGGCTTGGCGGTGTTCTTTTTCGTCATCGGTTGAACTCCGACCTTCCGCTAAACATGCAGGGGTGCCGCTGTATTACCCGAAGGCACTCAGTACTGATCAACTCAAGGGTCATAGTTCGCCGCGATCTAATCGAAGTAGCACCTCTACTGCACGTTCACGCACTCCATCAAGGTCGCTCAGTCGGTGTGCTGCTCGAACTTGCTGAGCAACCCTAGGGTTCCGAGCGAACTTGCTTTCGTGACGAGCCAGGAAATCCCAGTACAGCGTGGTGAACGGGCAGGCATCCTCACCAGTGCGTTTCTTACGGTCATACACGCAGCCCTTGCAATAGTCGCTCATTTTGTCGATGTAAGCGCCGCCGCTGGCATAGGGCTTTGTGGCCATCAGGCCGCCATCGGCATACAGCGCCATACCCACAACGTTTGGGAGCATGACCCACTCTGCGCCATCCACAAAGCTGGCCCACATCCACTCGACTAACTCCTCGGGGCGCACCCCCGCCAGTAAGCAGAGGTTCCCCAGAATCATCAGACGCTGAATGTGATGGGCATACCCGTGGTCGTTCACAGCACCGAGAGTGCTCTCAACACACCGCATCTGCGTTGAGGATTTCCCACGGAACACTGGCGGCACCGCGCGGGTTGCCTCAAGTTCGTTCCGTCCTCGATAGCTCGGCATCCAGTGCCAGTAAGAACCCCAAACAAATTCGCGCCAACCAATAACCTGCCGGAGCAGACCCTCTGCTGACGCTATCGGCACAAGGCCCGATCTATAAGCACTCTCAATCTCGTCGCAGATCTCTTTTGGGTGGAGCAATCCAAGATTGAGGTAGGGGGATAAAAGTGTGTGAGCCAGATGCCAACTCGTGCTGAGCATCGCATCCTCATGAGGACCAAACCGGGGAAGTATTTCGTCGATGGCAAAACGGAGTCGCCGGAGTGCTTCGGAACGAGAAGTGGCCCAAGTTCCATCCGGTTCTGCACCCCAGCAGTTCGATGGCAGCGCGGCCAATACGGCTAGGTCAAGCGAATCAAGCTCGTTTCGCAGTGGCTCTGGCCAGGAACGATCGTCTTTCGGAGGCCGTTCTCGATTCTCGGAATCAAAGTTCCACTTGCCGCCGGCTGGTTCGTCACCGTCCATCAAATAGCCGAGGCGGCGGCGCTGCCAGCGATAGAAGTCTTCCATCTTGAGTGACTTGCGGGCTCCGACCCAGTCTTCAAATTCCTCCGGGTGACACAAGAACTGATCTGTGCGTATCAACTCAACACCGTGCTTGATCAGAAGTTCTCGGCCATCCCACGATGCTGGCTCGGTTGCGAGAACCTGCTTTGGCTGATGTTCTGCCCGATGCGCCGCGAGCCCATCGCCCAAACTGCGTGCAATTCGGTAGTCGACTTTAAAGCCCTCTGCTTCAAGTTCGGCAGCGAACCGGCGCATCGCAGTAATGACAAGATGAGCACGTTGGCGATGCCAAGTTTTTGATTCGAGCTTTGCCCTGCTCTCAACAAATAGAACCAAGTGCGTGCTCGGATCGGCAGCCTTCATTGCTCCAATGTTCCGGTTGAGTTGATCCCCCAACACCCAGACTGTTACTTGAGCACTCATTCTTCCGCTCGCTTCTTGCGCTCACCCGAAACGAAGGCTGTCATGGGATCGAAGCGTCAAGCGCGAGCCGTTCGATTCTCTTCAGAGCCGCTCGGCAGATCAGCGCGTACGGGGCGGCAAGGTAGGGAACTCCGAAAGTTACCTTGCAGCCGATTGGATCGTTCTCAACGGCGTGAGTTGTTGTGGGAACGCCAGCCACCTTCCACGCCCAGCTCTTCCCTTCTTCAAACTCGGTCACCTCAAAGGGCAACCAGACACCCAACGGGGCTTGAACCCGACCAATGGAACCCGCACAAAGATACCTAGGTGACGACTCGACCGCCCTGACGCTCGGTCCCCATTGCGGCCATTTTTGAGTGTCTATGAGTACGTCCCAAGCAGCAGTAACCGTTGCTGCCATGGCGAGAGAAACGTGAACCATCATTACGAATACGGCGATCTTTCTTTATCACTTACAGGCCGATCATGCATCGCTCTCGCTTGCATCTGGTGAAACTTCCTCGCCTGCAGGAATCGGCTCGATCGGAGAGATTCCTGCCAGAAGGATGTAGAAGTACCACAGGACACCCAGAACAGCGACCGAGAAAGCACCTGCTTCAGGGTTACCGGTTTTGCAGCATTCATGTGTTCACCTCGGGTGTCGCGGAGACCTCGCTACATGTCCCTCCAGACCCTACAACTACACCTTCTT
>WLJI01000188.1 GCA_009701845.1 Actinomycetota bacterium | reverse complement strand
GCTTACAGAGCTAAGCGGTTGAGGATCGAACTCCTCGTCCTTTGCGAATCTCATTCCCAGAATGAAGGTGGTCGAGAACCTGCCAGTGAGATTCAGCTCGACCTTGTTGAGCGCAGCTAGGACATTGCTGTTGCTGGCATACACAAGGTTCCACATCCTCATGCCCGGCTGAAGCTTTCTATGAGCGTGACCAAGGTGTTGCATGAGCATCTGCCCCCTAAAGTCGGGGTGGACATACGCCCGGCCCGAGTACCGCTCGTGCGCTGGAACATGAACTGTCCGACCAAGATCGCTGACGTAGACCTCGCCGTGAGTAAACCAGACACTGCCCACAATCTGACCAGCCTCATAAGCCACCACACAGAGCGACTCCTGCTTGTCGAAATGAGCCAGATCGGCTGCAGATAGCTGCGGCGATGACCCAAGCACCTCGTGGTAGCGATCAGGCCCAAGCACCTCGATGGTTGGCTTGCAGGGCTCGAGCGGCATGGCCATCAAGAAGTCGATGATCGCTTGATCAGGTTCCAGCCGACACATCACAACCTTGCGATACACGACCTTTGCAAAGACCCGGTAGACCCTTCTTTGCAATCGCCGCAGCGAAGCCTTCACTCTTCGTACTCGCTCCCCGCCTCGGCTGAGCGGCGGTACAGAGGGTGAGGACATAGCAGTCACGGTATCGGTCATTCCTCAAGAGCGCGAGGACTGACACCTGAGTTCTGATAGCTAGAGTCAGAGGCGTCATAACTGGCAGTGCAAGCCAAGGGACGTAGGTGAAGGGAACATCACAACATGGCAGGAGGACTCGTCGGGCTACTCGACGACATCGCGGCTCTCGCAAAGTTGGCCGCTGCTTCAATAGATGATGTTGGCGCTGCTGCAGGGCGGGCGAGCATCAAGGCCGCCGGCGTGGTCGTAGACGACACTGCTGTCACCCCGGCTTACGTCCAAGGGTTAGCGGCTAACCGGGAACTGCCGATCATCCGTAAGATCGCCCTCGGATCCCTCCGAAACAAGCTTCTCATCATCCTCCCCGCTGCCCTGCTGCTCAGCGCCATTGCACCCGTGATCGTCGAGATCATCCTGATGTTCGGCGGCTGCTTCTTGGCCTACGAGGGCGCCCACAAGCTTATTCACGCACTCCGCCACGACGACCACGACCACGACGAACCGGCCGTGGCATCTGGGCCAGACGCTGAGTCAAGCGTGGTCCGCGGCGCTATTCGCACCGACTTCATTCTCTCAGCAGAGATCATGGTGATCGCCCTCAAAGAGGTGATTGAGGAACCAGTCGTTTCTCGAGGTGTGATTCTGGCGATCGTCGGGGTGGTCATCACAGTCATCGTCTACGGAGTTGTCGCTCTGATCGTAAAGATGGACGACGTTGGCCTGCGCCTCGCGGAGCGTCCATCGCCGTCCTCACAACGAGTTGGCCGAGCGCTAGTAACCGGTATGCCGAAGCTACTGACCTGGCTATCGGTTGTAGGCACCGCTGCCATGCTCTGGGTTGGTGGCCACATCCTGCTCGTCGGAGCCGACGAACTCGGATGGACCGGCCCGTACCACCTTGTGCACGAACTCGAAAAGCTGGTGCATGACGTGTCAGGCATCGGTGGGGTGCTGTCTTGGCTCATCA
Organism: Actinomycetota bacterium; assembly: GCA_009701845.1. Taxonomy (GTDB): domain Bacteria; phylum Actinomycetota; class Acidimicrobiia; order Acidimicrobiales; family Microtrichaceae; genus IMCC26207. The sequence goes on along the minus strand of WLJI01000188.1, from coordinate 2,663 downwards.
ACACTGCCGCTTCGGCGCTCGTCGGCTTGGTCGTTGGCTCCCTGATCGTGGGCATTGTCACGATCCTCCCTATCGGCAAATCCTCGGCCAGCAAGCAGAGCCACTGAGGGGAACTGCCAGCTAGATCTGGCCTCAGCCGAACGGCGGCATGCGGCCCTCTGCAGAATCCGCTACAGCGGCAGCGGCAGCGGCAGCATCGCGAATCATGGCGGCGAACTTGCCCCCGGTGATGTACACCGTGTGCTCGAACCGCCCTGCGAAGAGCCACTGATTACCGCGGCGGGCGTAGGTGTCCTCGTAGATCGCCCCAACGTCAACAATCTCGAACTGCCCGTCCCAGCGCGCACCGTTGCGGTTGAACACATGAGCTCTGCCCGTAGCCGAATCGGGTCCAGTGAAGCGGACTTCGTGAGTCGAAGTGGAATGCAGGCAGAACTCAAACGCTGCCATCGCGTCGGGCATCCACGCAGCCAGTTCGGCGGGGTTGCCAACGATTCCACCCGCCGAGGTGTAATCGATGACTGCATCGGGCAGGAAGAGCGACTCCCAGCGCGACCAGTTTCGGTCGTCGATGGCATAGGCGTAGGCCGTGAGCAGGTCCGTGATGGCCAAGCGGTCTGCCAGCCTCTCCTGGTCAAGCACCCAGCCATCTAGGGACTCTTCGGGTCCGCCACTGTGATCGTTCATTTGCTCCACTCCTCAATAGCCGAGATGGTGTCGTAGTCCGTCACCGCCGTGACAGCGCGAGTGATGTTTGCCTCCGTGATCGGCTGCCCGTAATTCTCGGGAGGGCAGATCAGCCACCCTATGACGAGTCCCCAGAGCGCTGCAGTTCGGCACTGCTCGAACGCTGCCGCGAGCTCCGGTGCGTTCTCGACGCCGTTCGCCCGGAGTTGATCTAGATACTCCGCAAGCAATTCGCGTTCATGTGCACGACGCACCTGAGGGTCAAGTGAGGTCACGATCAGATAGGTGACGTCATGCGCCCAACTTCCGCGCATCATCAACTGCCAGTCCAACAGACCACCACGCTCGCCCGGCAGAAGGTAGGTATTGCCTAGGTGTGGGTCACCATGCAGGAGGGTGGTCGGTGCGTCGCAGTGCCTTCTTTGCACCAGCCAGAGCAGGTCCCATAACTCGCTCAGGGTCCGACCCAAGGGGGCGATCAGATCTTGTTTGAAGGGGTAGCGCGCTACCTGATCCTCGATCAGTTCCAGACCAATCAGGTCAAAAACCTCGAACATTCCCCCACTCATGGGGGTGGGCACCCAAGCAAGGTCACCCCCGAAGCGAGGACTGTTCCAAAAGCGGGCGTGGAGCGTGGCGAGGTGAGCCAGGATCGACCGTACCTCGGCCAGGCTCACCGGTTCGACAGCCGAAGGGAACCTAGCTTCGCGGGCAGTCAGGTCCTCGAGTAAAAGTCCGAACCGACCAGTCTTGTGGTCAAAGTGGCTGGCGAACGCTCTGGGCGCTTCGATCTCGAGTTCCTCACGCAGTTCGCCGTAAAAGCGCACCTCGTTCTCATACATCGCAGCCGGTGCATGGGGAGATGCGAGCATCGTCTTGAGAATCAGCCGGTTAGGTAGTTCCGAATCCGATCCTGCTGCGTACGTGAGGTCAAGCACAACCCGGTCAGCAGTCGACGCAACACCATCGCCACAGCGCTTGGCCTCAACGATTTCTAGATGCTCGACAACCGCATCCGGCCAGCGCTCAGACAAGGCCTCTGTCAGTACTGCTGCAGAAAGTTGATTGAGGTCTGCAGGGAAGACCACGCCCGAACCTTCTGCCGTCACGAGTCAGCGCTCGATACGTGCACGAACTGCTGGCGGAACATCTCGACAGTTGTAGCAAAGGTGGACGTGTCGGCGAGTGCACTGAGCTGGGCGAGACCCAACGCAAAGGTGATCCAGAACCACGTCGGGTCCTGGCCCTCGCCCTCTCCCTCGCCCGAACCGGTTGCGAGGCCTCGCAAGATGTCGACGATCGGGAATGGCTCCCCACCTTGAAACACGTTTTGTAACTCTGGGTGTCGGCGCACTTCAACGTACATAGAGGCAAGGAACTCGACGTAGGTCGGATCGGCGGCGCGCAGTTCCTCAATGGCGTCGAGCAATGCTCGAGGAAAGGCCGGCTCCTCGGGAGTGCGACGGGCCGAACGTTGCAGTTCATCGATGAGACGTTCCTGCACGTCAAGGAACACAGCCGTGAAGAGCTGAGCCTTTGAGCCAAAGTGGTTGTAAATGGCAGTGTGCGCCAGCCCTGCGGCATTGGCCACCGTTCGGTTCGACGTGGCCGCGTAGCCTTGCGCTGCGAACTGCTGCCGCGCAGCCACCAGCATGACGGCGACCGTGTCGCCTGTGGATGTGTTCGCGGGTCGGCCCCTACGCTTCGTCGTCGTGCCAGTTGCTGTCATTGGTTCCTAAACGCAATCTCGACCTGTCGAGTCATGTCGGCCAACGCAGCCCCTCCGTCGGCGGCGACAACCAGCCTTTCGAGCACGCCGCTGAATGGGACAGTTGGGTCATATCCGTCACAGACCGGCAGGGGCCGCCCGACTCCTGCGAGCAGGGAGGCCGAGGAATTCGGTGTCCACAGTCCAGGCCACTCGTGCGGAAGGCGGCCTGTGCCAACCACTACTCCATCGGCCAGGGCGGCTAGTT
>WLJI01000187.1 GCA_009701845.1 Actinomycetota bacterium | reverse complement strand
TCTCGAAGCCTGATCCAGGCTGACACAGACCGGCCGGCAGGAAGACAGTGCGCCATGAAAAGCTAAGAACCCCGCTGGCCGAAGCAAGCGGGGTTCTTAGATGAACGGATTACCTATCGGCTCGGCAGTGCCGAGCTAAGCGTGTGCGGTTAATCAGGGAACGATTGTGAGCGAAGCTGTGGCTTCTGCCGTGCAACCTTGAGCAGTTGCAATGACATCCCAATCGCCGGCTGCCAGAGAGCCTGGCAGGGTCAATGGTGTGGACCAAGTCTCATCCGGCTGAACAGTGGCCGTGGTTCCTGGGTTCACTATTGCGAAGGTGCTCACCGAGCGAAGGGTGATCACTACAAGCTTACCCGCTTCACCAGTTCCGGAAACGTTGATTCCGCCACCGGCTGTAGCCGTAGATGAGCTGAGCGCCACGTTGCTTGGCGTATAGGCCGCGCAGTTCGGATCAATCGTGGTTGTTGTAGTTGAAGCTGTAGTCGTGCTTGTGGTCGTGGTTGTTGGCGTTGGGGTAGGCCCCGGACACGCAACAGCAAGGCCCGCTAACACAGCAACTAAGCCGGGCAGCAGGACACGATTTCGAGTGAGAGCGGAAATATTCATGATCCCCCTTGGAAACACTGATTCGCCAAACTGTGTTACCCCGCGCAACACAAGTACTTTGAGTATCGCTCAGGAATGCCCTGAAAGTCCAGCAATTGTTTCATGAAACTTCCAACTGCTCGTGAGTAGCTACCTAGCGGTCAGGGTTCGAGAAGGTGTACAGCTCGTCAATGTCGCCAGCGAAACGGTGAAAGGCACTCGAGGAGCCGCTTCCAGAGACCACATCTTGGGTGAGTAGCTCCATCTTCATGGAGTCCGAGCGATTGGCCGTCGGCTGCCCGATCCATGCAATCGTGTAGGGACGGTCCAGGTCTGTCGCACCAGCAAGTTCCAGCTCAATCACACGCGTAGAACCCGGCGGTAGGTCTACCAATAGATTATGTCGCCGAATCCCGGGAAGCTCAGGTTGGGTTCCCACTGAGGTGAGCTTCCCGTCGAGCATGGCTGTCTTGACCGTCCACGGACTGAGTACTGACACAATGGTTCTATTTGTCCCAGCCGAGAGGGTGGGTATTTGGGTTGCGACCACGTCGGCCAGCTGTGTATTCGGTGCACTGTTCTTGAGGGTCACCCGTAACTTGGCTGTCAGCTGACCCGAAAGTGGGTCCCAGTCCACGACATACTCAGACTTGCGATGCAGGTAGACATCGATCTTTGAGGGGTTCGCATTTCGAGTCAGCACTGAGAGCAGGTCGCCTCCAACCGGACGTTCTACCTTTCCTGTGAGCCCAATGCGCTCAAGAAGCGTCTGGTCTTGAGCGTTGAAAGAGTAAAACTGCAGGCTGCCACGTCTCACCAGTGGGCCAAGTATGTTGACTAATGACCTTGGTGCAGGGAGTTGGGTTGTTCCAAACTGCCGCACAACTTTGTCGATGAGATCAGACACCACTTGGTTGGCTTCTGTCTCAGTATCGAAAACGGTGAACTGGTCAGTGGTAAGGAACTGCTCGGCGTTCTCCGGGGTGAGAGTGATGTTGGTCCCCGGAACGGGTTCGGGACCCGTGAAATTCAGCAATGCCGCAAAGGCTGCTGGGTCTGCGTAGAACACTCCGTCGACTTGAGCGCCGGGGCGGGCCTGTTCGAACAAGTCTTTGGACAGAGTTGCAACCGTCGGAAAGTCTGCAGTTCCACCCCAGTTCTGGGGGAAATACTGGGGACGAAGCTCAAGTAACGAGGGAGGGTAGGCGCCCGGTTTGAGATTCAAAGGGGGCGAGGTGGCTGGGCTGGCAAGATCGTAAGGCTGTCCAACCTTGACCAAGGTCAGTTGGCCGTTCTCCGCGCTTATTTCTGCCCAGTTGCCGATATGGCCACCGATGTCGCGAGATTCCGCCGGATTTCCAAGCAACATCACGTACCGACGAGGTCCCTCCGCCCCCAAGAGGCTCGGTAGGCGTTGGACGCTCATCTGCGCAGTCTGGGCAGTTTCATGAGCCTGCGAAAGTTCGGACAAGAGATCGTCAAGAGCCTTGTCAACTGGGGGGAGTAGCCAAGGCGAGTTACTTGCTGAGAGCGAAAGGAGCGAAGCTTCAACCTGTTGCGCAGCAGCAGTTACAGGCTTCGCAATAGCCTGCACTTCTGTCAGGTTCACCCCGCCGGTGGGAGACCGCAGATTATCTTGAGACACGGTCGTGCTGAGGTCGCTCCCCACAGAGTTGAGCTCAGCGCCCGCTTCTGCTGCGGACCGAATGAGATGAAGGTTTGCCCCTAGGACTGGCGCAGCTTTCGCTGGTAGCAGCCACCAAGAGTCAAGAGTCTGTCCAATGCTGTCAAAGCTTGCACTTGCGTCAGCAAAAGCAGCCGTTGCTGCATCGGGCGTCTCGGAATCTGCCAGCGCGACTGCGTCCTGAGTCTGTGCGACGGCTTCCTCGATGGCGGAGCGCTGTGAGAATCCCACTACTGCTGTACCTGCAAGAGCGAGCACTCCAAGGAGGCCAAGACACGCGGCCGAAGCTAGGACGACTCGCTGCGGCCGCGCCTTCGAATGTGTAAAACCCGAGAGCAGGAGCGGAATAACTGCAGCTGCGGCAATAACAGCAGTCGCACCCGAGGTTGTTGGCCGGGAGAGTCCTAGAGCGGCAAGGCCACAAAGCGCTCCGAGGAGTGCACCAAGGATTCGGTTCCGAAACTTGAACACGAGCATTGCCGCAGCAATTGCCGAGGCTGCAAGGGCCAGATACTGCACCGGGGTATAGCTTGCGACTGCGGCAACGAGTCCCGCCCAGAGCAACGTCCACCTTCTTGCCCGAGAGCCGGCCAGAGCGCATAAGCCGACTAAGCCTGCACGGTACAGAGCGTCTGCTGCAGGCCACATTGTCGGAGCGTTATCAAACAGCAGGACTGCGGCGATCGCAGCGGTCGCAACAATGATGCCCACTACGGACAACGTCAGAGGAGTCGCTCGGTGATGCCCCCTCGCAGAGCGCTTCGTTGGCGCGGCTGTATCAGTCATGCGCAGGTAGTTTGCCGTGAATCGCGCAAAAACCTTGCACCTCGTACTCGCTCGCCGTTAGGAATCCTCAGAAAGATCTCAGAGTAGATCGTTCTTCTGAGTGCAATCTGAGGATTTTCCGAGGGGCTCCTAACGCGGTGATCAGCTACTGCAGGGTTGGGCATGGTACGAATAGTGCATGGCAAGACAAAGGTCCTCCGCTCCTCGACAGTTCAGCCGTACTGATCGCATTGGTGAACTTATGAGGGAAATCGTCGCATCTGAACTCGAAAGAATTGGCGATGAGCGTTTAGAGATGGTGACGATCACTGCGGTGAAGGTAGATGGATCGCTTGAACACGCCGACGTTTTCTACTCAGCGATGTCAGCAGAAGAGGACGGCCGTGCAGAAGAGGTTGCAGAAGCTCTAGACGAGTTGCGGTGGCCAATACAAAAACTTGTCAACCGAGAGGTAAGCACTCGAAAGACCCCACAAATTCAGTTCAAGCCCGACCTCGTTTTGAGTTCCGCCCTGCGAATCGAAGAAATTCTTCGCTCTATGAGCGACAGTGGCGAGTTCGATGCTTCTGAAACGGATGCAGAGCACTCAGGAGACTCCGCGAGTCCCGAGGAGTGAGTCGTTCTCGCGGTAACCGGCCAGGAGATCCGGTCGGAATCTGCATTATTGACAAGCCCGCAGGAATGACAAGCCACGATGTGGTCTCAGCAGTCCGCAAGAGGCTCGACACCCCTCGTGTGGGGCATGCAGGAACTTTGGACCCCATGGCGACTGGAGTGCTTGTTGTTGGAGTGGGTGCAGCCACCAAGTTGCTGACCTTCATTACCGGGGTGTCGAAGGTGTATGAAGCGAGCATTCGTTTTGGAGCAGAAACTGACTCCCTAGACTCTGACGGCAAAGTTACGGCTACTCACGAGATGTCGGGTCTCGATCCTGAAGCAGTTCACCTTGCTGCAAAAGCCTTAACGGGCGAGATCCTCCAGGTTCCCCCAATGGTCTCTGCGCTGCGAGTTGACGGTCGTCGCCTTCATCAGCTTGCCCGAGAGGGAATCGAGGTAGAGCGAAAACCCCGGCCTGCAACGGTCATGCAATTTGACCTGTTACCAACATCGGACCCGCTGCTGTGGACGGCCACTGTTGAGTGCTCCTCTGGAACGTATGTGCGCTCACTTGCAGCCGACCTTGGCCACGCCCTTGGCGGAGGAGCGCATCTCTGTGGACTGCGACGCACTGCTGTAGGGCCGTTCGGCATTGACGAGGCGAACTCAATCGAGGACGCAAGTT
>WLJI01000186.1 GCA_009701845.1 Actinomycetota bacterium | reverse complement strand
AGCCAGATCAAGCACAGCCAGATCAAGCACAGCCAGATCAAGCACAGCCAGATCAAGCACAGCCAGATCAAGCACAGCCAGATCAAGCACAGCCAGATCAAGCACAGCCAGTGGTAGAGGTTGCTAGGTTGCCAGAAGGTCCTGCTGCCGAGCAGGTTAACCCGTTTGCTCTGAGCGAGATCCCTGCGCCTGCGCCGCTCCAAACTCCGCCGCATCCAACTCCGGTGTCCCCTCTAGCCCCTGCCCCGCTCCCGCCTGCTCCGGTCCCGCCTGCTCCGGTCCCGCCAACACCCGACCCAGCTCCGCTCCCGCCACCGCTCCCGCCACCGCCACCGCCACCGCCACCGCCACCGCCGCCGGAGCCAGAGCCAGAGCCTGCTCCAGCCCCTGCTCCGGTCCCGCCGCGCCCACCCACTGCTCCGCTCCCGCCACCGCAGGCTCCACCCGAACCCGAACCGGCTCCCTGGTCAGCGCCCCTTTCTCCTTTGCCGCCTGAAGCCGAGCCATGGCCAGAACCCGAACCAGTTCTCGTTCCCGATCCACAACCCCAGCCGGTAGCGAAGCTTGTTGAGGCTCCGGAACCTGCCCCGGAACCTGCCCCGGAACCTGCCCCGGAACCTGCTCCGCAACCAGCCCGCCAACGCGCGCAGCGAACGCTGTTTGAGCCAGGTGCCAGCAAACCTCGAGCAGTTCCAACCAAGCAACCATCTGCAGCTACGGGTCAGATTCCAGTGGTCTTGGCAACCGCACTCCAGGGGCTTCAGGCAGCGTCAGTGCGCGACGCCTCGCCTACGTTTGCTCCCCTTCTTGCCACTTTGCAGGCAGGGGAGCCGGTGACTGCTCTTGTGCAAGGTTGGGTCAAGGGGTCGCCATGCGTTGTTGTACGAACTGATCGAAGGCTCATTCTTGTGGTGAGCAGGTCACCAGAGCCGCTCGTGCAATCGCTGAATCTGACTGGCGTCGAGATCTTGATCAGTGCGCCCGACTCAAAGGGGCTATGCACCCTCAAGCTGATTGATGGTTCGAAAATGTTGCAGGTTGAAGCCGTTCGGGACGTGTTGCAAGCCCGGCAACTCAAGCAAGGTTCTGCTCCGCAGCAAGGTTCTGCTCCCCAGCAACCGCTTGCGAGGGATCCAAAGAATCAGGGATTCTTCTAAGGGAAGTGCGAGAATGAGCTAGACCGCAGTGACCGACAGCCAAACGCTATGGCCGTCAATCTGGCCGCCATGAGGCAACGGATCTGCGCTGTCTGCACTAGATGCGCTCTGATCCTCAGTAGCAACAGTGACCACGGTAGAAGTTGCGAGTACCTGATCACTCATCCACTTCATATGGGGATCGATCCCCTCGGCTACCTCAGGTGGCAGCAACAAGTTGAGTTGGATTCGATCTGTCACCTGAAGACCTTCGTCCTTGCGGGCCTGTTGCACCATGCGAACTAAGTCTCGTGCCATGCCCTCGGCCGCCAACTCGTCGGTGACTTCAACATCAAGTTCGACCACCGCATCACTGCCTCGGAGTGGCGCAGCGGCGACACCTTCGCGTGGCTCAAGGGCCAACTCAAACTCAGTGGGATCAAGTACCTGCTCAGCCACGGTAACGCTACCGTCAGGGTTCTGAACCCAGTCCCCAGCCTTGGCTGCTTGGATGACCTGCTGAACCGCCTTGCCTAAACGCGGTCCGAGCACCGCAGCGCGAGGCCTCAAAATGAATTGGCCAACAGACGTGAGGTCATCAGTGAGGACAACCTCTTTCACGTTGACCTCGTCTCGAATCAACGAGGTCAACTCGGTGAGCCCGGATGTAGTGCGACTCGCCACGGTGAGCTTGCTGAGAGGAAGGCGTGCCCGCAGTCGACGGTCCTCACGCAGGCCGAGTGCAACTGAACACACCTCTCGCACTTGGTCCATATGGGTCACCAAATCTGGATCGTGAACAAACTCACTGGAGTCAGGCCAGTGTTCAAGGTGCACAGAGGCATCGCCTTGAGGACCCTCGCCGCACAGGCCTAGGTAGATCTCTTCGGCAACTAATGGGAGCAGCGGAGCAACAACCTTGACCAGTGTGGTGAGAACAGTAAAGAGCGTGTCGTACGCGTCTTGCTTGTTTTGCTCCGTAACAGAGTCGGTGCCGCCGCCGGGTGCCCAGAAGCGTTCACGAGACCTTCGGATGTACCAGTTGTTGAGTGCGTCCAAGAACATCTGCACATCTGCGCAGGCGCCAGCGATGTCGTAGGAATCCATCCGGCCGGTCACTGAGTCGATGAGTGCTGCTGTCTTGGCCAAGATGTAGCGGTCGAGCAGGCCGGTTGCATCCGTTCGGCGCTGAGCGGTGTACCCGTCGGCGTTCGCATACAGGGTGAAGAACGAATACGCGTTCCAAATGGGGTTGATGACTAAGCGAACCACCTCGGTGATGTCTGAGGCATCGGTTGCTATGCGCAAGTCTCCGCCTCGCAGGATTGGCGAAGACATCAAGTACCAGCGCAGGGCATCCGAGCCGTGAGACTCAAATACCTCTACTGGGTCGGGGTAGTTACGTAGCTTCTTCGAGAGCTTTCGACCCTCATTGTCGAGCACCACGCCATGGCAGATCACATTCGAAAAAGCGGGCCGATCGAACAGCGCGCCCGAGAGTACGTGCAGCGTGTAGAACCAGCCGCGTGACTGCGCGATATATTCAACAATGAAGTCGGCGGGGGAGTGCTCTTCGAACCACTGTTGGTTCTCAAAGGGATAGTGCACCTGAGCAAAGGGCATCGAACCCGACTCAAACCAACAGTCGAACACTTCCGACACGCGCCGCATGGTCGACTCACCGCTGGGGTCATCTGGGTTGGGGCGCGTGAGGTCATCAATAAAGGGACGATGCAGATTCTTTGGGCGAACACCAAAGTCTCGCTCGATGTCATCTAAGGATCCGTAAACATCGATGCGCGGGTACTCGGGGCTGTCGCTTCGCCAGACCGGAATTGGAGAACCCCAGAAACGGTTACGAGAGATTGACCAATCCCGCGCACCCTCAAGCCATTTTCCAAACTGTCCGTCTTTTACGTGGCCCGGAATCCAGTTGATCTCTTGATTGAGTTCAACCAGACGATCTCGAATAGCGGTGACCTCGACGTACCACGACGAGACTGCCTTGTAGATGATCGGCGTGTCCGTTCGCCAACAGTGCGGGTAGTTGTGGTCGTAGGTATCGTGCCGGATGACGATTCCTGCCTGCTTCAAATCCGTAATGATGACTGGATTTGCATCAAAAACGTTCTGTGCTTCGTAGTCAGTGACCTCTGAAGTGAAGCGGCCCGAGTCATCCACTGGGCAGACCAACACGATGCCGTTGGCCTCGCAGACACGCTGATCATCTTCACCAAAACCTGGTGCCATATGAACAACCCCGGTGCCGTCGTCGTCGGTGACGTACTCGTCAACTAGGACTCGAAAGCTGTTTGCATGTGTAGCGAAATACTCAAACAGTGGGCGGTAGCGAAGCCCGGCGAGCTCTGAGCCTGCAAGGTGTGCAATGACGCGGTGGCCGTCCCCTAGTTCATGTTCGTATTTGGCTACTGCGTTTGCGCCGATTACTACTCGCCGGCCAGCGCGACTGCCCGAGACAATCTCGACTACCGCATACGTCACTTCTGGCCCTACGGCTAGAGCCAGATTCGAGGGCAACGTCCACGGGGTGGTCGTCCATGCCCAGATCTCGGTGCCGTCCTCACCTTGCAGCGAATCTGGCAAATCAGCTGCTTCGCCACCGATTGCCTCAAGCGAGAAGGCAACCGTCAGAGCAGGGTCCTGCCGCGGCCGCGTTGCGTCATCTAGGCGAATCTCAAAATTCGACAGCGGCGTTTCTGCCGCCCAGGAATAGGGCATGACCCGATAGGCCTCGTAGATCAAGCCCTTCTCATACAGTTGCGAGAACGCCCAGATGACCGACTCCATGTAGGTGGCGTCCATAGTTTTGTAATCGTTCTCGAAGTCCACCCACCGTGCTTGACGGCTGACGTATCGCTCCCATTCTTGGGTGAACTGAAGTACAGAGGAACGACATTGATCATTGAACTTGTCAATGCCATATTCCGTAATTGCTACGCGCCCAGATACCCCGAGTTCTTTTTCGGTCTGCATCTCTGCGGGTAGACCGTGGCAATCCCAGCCAAAGCGCCGCTCAACTCGTTTTCCCAACATGGTCTGATAACGAGGCACAACATCTTTGACATAGCCAGTGAGTAGATGCCCGTAGTGGGGCAAGCCATTGGCGAACGGGGGGCCGTCATAGAAAACAAACTCGGTGCCAGCGGTCCCAGTACTTGGAACTTGATCAACGGAGCGTTCAAAGGT
>WLJI01000185.1 GCA_009701845.1 Actinomycetota bacterium | reverse complement strand
TGGTCGGCGCTTGCAGAGATGGGAGTGCTCGGCATCATGGTTCCCGAGGCCCAAGGTGGCTTAGCTATGACCGAGGAGGATCTCATCCCCTTGCTCCTCGAGGCTGGCTGGGCTGGGCTACCGGACCCTCTAGCTGCAACCGCAGGTGTTGCGGTCACCTTGTTGCGGCATGCGTCCGCTGCGGCGCCTAGGGCCAATGAGCTTTTGGCACAGATTGCTGCAGGCGAGATCAGCCTGGGGTGTGTGTTCCCAAACTCCACTCGGTCAAACTCCACGGGGCCCGCGTCCACGGAGCCCGCGTCCGTGGTGGCTAGTTCGAACTTTGTTCCTGCAGCAACTTCGCTAGATCAGATCTTGTTGTGCGTAGATGGTTCGGTGCATGTGGTTGATCCTGCTTCACTACAACTTGAGCGGGTGCAGTCAGTTGATGGTGGAAGGGACCTGTTTCACCTTGTTGTGCCCGCGGAGCTTGATGAGTCAACGGTTTTGCTCACGGGTGATGTAGCACAGGCAGCAACTCTTGCGGCTTTTAATTTCGCAGCTCTTGGTGCCGCAGCAGAGCTGATTGGCTTATCTCGACGCATGCTCGAGATGACAATTTTGTATGCAACTGAGCGTAAGCAGTTTGGCGTGCAGATCGGCAGCTTTCAGGCAGTGAAGCACCACCTTACAAACGCCAGTTTGGCGGTTGAATTTGCAGAGCCGCTCGTGCTGAGAGCGGCCAACTCATTGGCTTTGGGTAACCCGCAGGCTTCACTGCATGTTTCCATGGCTAAGGCAAAGGCCTCGGCTGCGGCCAAGGGTGCAGCCGCAGCCTCATTGCAGGTCCACGGCGCCATTGGCTACACCGTTGAATACGACCTTCACCTGTATATGAAGCGATCATGGGCGTTAGCGGGCGAGTTTGGCGATGCCGAGTTCCATCGTCGCCGTGTGAGCGCCGAACTGCTTTACAGATAGACCGTCCGGCTAGACCGTCCAGATAGGCCGTCCGGCTAGACCGTCCAGAGAGACCAGATAGAGTCGGGCAGTAGTTCCGGGGGGAATGTTCGCAAAGCCGAGGAGGCATCTAGTGAAGAGTCCAACGTTTCGGCCGCTCATGATCCTTGCTTGCGTAGCAGCAGTTTCTGTTCTGGCTGCAGGTTGTTCAAGTAGCGAAGGTGATGCGGCGAGTTCTACAACCGCAACCACCGAGAAGCCGGTTGCGCCGCTCGCTGGCCCGCCCGAGCCCAGCAAAGTCGTCACTCCCGCGGTTGAGGGTCCAATCACCACAGGGGCTGGAAAGGCCGTACTCGGCCCACCAAAGTTTGATCTTTCTACGGTTGGCTATACCGAGGAAGAGTTCTTTATCTCGGGCAATGCAACCTCGTATACCTCGGCAGTTCCATTGAGCGAAGACGGTGAGTGGTCAGCTACCCCTGACGCATCGGCTCCGTACACCAGCCGAATTGTGGTTCGTCGTCCAGCGGACAAATCAGACTTTGACGGCACCGTCGTGGTTGAGTGGCTCAACGTTTCTGGTGGTCTCGATGCTGATCCGGACTGGACGTACACGCATACCGAACTGATTCGCTCGGGCTCAGCTTGGGTTGGCGTGTCAGCTCAGCGGGTTGGGATCTTTGGCGGGGGCAGCGCGCTTGGGTCTGCGTTGGCGCTCAAGAATGCCGACTCGGTGCGCTATGAGCCACTCGTTCACCCCGGCGATGACTTCAGCTACGACATCTTTAGCCAGGCCGGTGCAGCAGTTTGGTTTGATGCACAGAAAGTGCTTGGCGGGTTTGATCCCACCACAGTGCTTGCTGCTGGCGAGTCGCAGTCGGCGTTCCGCCTTACGACCTATATCAATGCTGTGGCGCCGCTCGCAGATGTCTTTGATGGTTACTTGGTGCATAGCCGCGCAGCCAAGGGTGCGCCGCTTGCCACCGAGCCAGCGACTCCCGTTGAAGCCCCCGACCCAACCTTGTCTCGAACCGATCTTCAGGTGCCGGTTTTGGTGTTCTCTTCAGAGACTGACCTTGTTGGGGATCGGCTCGGCTATGTGCGGGCTCGTCAGCCCAACACCGATTTCTTTGCTGGCTGGGAGGTTCCAGGAACTGCTCACGCCGATGCTTATAGCCTCGGGATTGGAGACAGCGATGACGGCTCGGGCGAGGCTGATGCCGAGTTGTTTGCGGCTATGAGCGCACCACCTTCCTCGGTGTATTTCGGCATTATTAGTTGCAGCAGTCCGATCAATGCTGGGCCTCATACCTATGTGGTGCGATCAGCGCTGTCTGCGCTCCGCACTTGGGCTATCACTGGCGTGGCTCCTGCAGCGATGCCGCAACTCGATCTGGATTCTGCGCAGACCAACTATGTGCGCAATGACTCTGGCATCGCCGAGGGTGGTATTCGCACCCCGCAGGTTGATGTGCCGATTGCTACGTTGTCTGGTTTAGGGCAAGAGGGTCAGAGTTTTTGTGGGCTCTTCGGTACTACGGTGCCCTTCGCTGGTGAGCAGATCTCTGCTCAGTACCCAGATCATCAGAGCTTTGTCACTGCTTGGAACTCTTCGCTTGATGCATCGGTGAAGACTGGAGCCATCCTGCAGGCCGATGCGGATCAGCTGCGAACTGTTGCAGCTAACTCGGCCATCGCTGAGTAGGCACCTGCTGGGCTGTGGCTAGGCGCTAGCCCGGACTGCCTGCTCAAGCGCGGACTATTCACGCCTAGACAATTCAAACAGGGCGGACTGGCAGAGCTGAAACGCCAGAGTGGCGCGCCTCTGATCGCCGGCTTGTACCCAGAGGTCAGCACATTCTTCCCAGCGCCGAGCAGCGGTATCTGCATTGCCTAGGCGTGCAGCGCTCGCCGCATCACGCCCGGCGGTGATTGCCGCTCGAATAAGGTCAAGCTGTCTGGGTTTGCGAGTGAGTTTTGATTTCTCTATGACCTCAAACTCAATGCTTTCTTCTACAAGGTCTGGTGGGATGAGTAGGTCTGCGCTCAGCAGTAGCCCATTGGGAAGGAGCGGAGCCGAGGCCAGAAGAAGGAGCCCTTCCTTGCGCAGCGCGCGAACCCATTGACCAGAAAACGCGGAACTGACCGAAACCCGAAAAAGGCCCGAGGGGAGTTGTTCAACCTTGCGGTAACCCTCGGGTACTTCAGGCGGAATCTTGACGATCGGCGCGTGCCGCATGAGTGCAGGTGGAGGCATGGCTGACCTCAACCGTGGAGGAGCCCGCAAATATTGCTCGTCATCATCCTCGGAAGCATCGACTAAGGAATATGCAACGGACATGTCCAATACTGCGGCGGGTGGCTCAGAACGCTGCAGGTTCTCGACTTCACGGATGAGGGGGTCAAGGGTGAACTTCAACTCGGGGTAGCGGTTTGAAACACTTATCAGGTTGCCAATTGCAGACTGCACTATCTGATCCTCACCTTCGCTGAGTTCAGACAACTCCTCGGTGGTGACCGTAGGAGCAAGCTCTGCAATTGCCGCAACTACTTGTGCCTGGAACGGCCGAAAGATCTGCGCGGAGCCTCTTGTGTCTAGCTGTACAAGGAACTCTGCACCCGCGAGTAGCCGTTCGAGTGGTTCGAGCCGGGTATCGCCAATGAAATCTGCAGTGCGAACGAGATTGCCGATCTCGGCCGCTGCGTGAGTGGTGAATCCCTTGCGGCTTCCGCTGCCACGCTGCAGGCTTCCCTGAGATCCGAAGGACCTCGCGTACACATCGCTCTGGCCGTACAGGGCTTGATCATCGGGTGGTGGTTCATAGAAGAAGTCATCAGTAGAGAGCATCTTGGGTGCTTGTGACCCCAGTTCGATCCAATCGATGGCTTCTGCCACGCGCTGCTCGCCGATCAACTGCAAGAGGAGCTCGGATCCTTTAATCGATCCAGTCAGGCTGATTTGTACGAGTTGAGCTGGCTCAAGATGGTCAACTTCGAGGATGGTTCCATCGGGGTATTCGATGAGTGATGATCCCGCAGGGCCAGAAAGCGTTCCCAAAAATGCGATTGGGGAGTCCGCCTCGGCATGCAGCGAGAGTCGTTGTGGATAGACAGAATTAGACATGAGCAGCGCCCTTTGGTGATGGCGAAGTTTCTAAGTTCTGACGCTTTACCGCCGTTATTGCTTCGTCCACCCGCTTGATGACTTTGGCGATGTAACGCGAGCGCTTTTGGCGAAGAGCGGGGTCGCTACTTGCTCCACGAGGTGGAAACAGCTCTCGTTGGCCAGCAATCCACAGTGCAGTCCAACACAGTGCCTGATCCCGTTTGGCACCGGCCTCCGGTGAAGGGAGATCGCTGAGGCCTTCTAGGCATTCGGGGTGCATCAGAAGTGTGAGGTAGGTGAGGGCTGCCGAGGTGAGCCAAGGGTCTTCGTCGCTTCTGGATTCGAGCTCACTGCGAACT
>WLJI01000184.1 GCA_009701845.1 Actinomycetota bacterium | reverse complement strand
GGCAATCGAAGACATCGTCAGGTTCACTCTTCCCTGACTCTCTGCAGCCCGAATTGCTGCAAGGCAGCGTTGCCGCTGTTCCTCTGCATCTGCGGGTGATCTAGAAGTTTCCTGCAGGTAGGCCAATACGCCGAGATCTCGAAAATACGCATCTGCCTCTTGTGCTCCGCGCGCTGAGGTTCCTGAGTACGAGGTGCCGGTTGTAGGTCCGGAAACACTCGAGGTTGCAGTAGTGACTGCCTCATCAACTTTTGCTGCAGCTTGATCGGCTAGCGCTTTGGCTTTGTCGAGAAATCCCATCAGAGTCCAGTCTGCAAATCTTTCGAGATACAAAGACTAGGCCATACGTTTCTCTCGGTTCATGCTTCCGGTGAGCTAACCACCAGAAGCCGGAACGGCTTTGTTCTGAAGCCACCAATCGCTATAAATGCTGTAGATCTCGTCGCTCAGACCATTGGCGTAGAGCTCGGCCGTTTGTTCAGCCTTGATGTGCAAGCCGTCTGTGCGCAGCGTTTGGTCTGCGAGTCGCTCGGGTCCAAGAAATGCCGGGAGGTCCAGAATTCGAACTGTGGCCGGCCGGCTCGCTGCGACCTCTCTCATGAGTTCGTGCAGTCTGCGCATTCGTGCGGGGTCGGCCTGACGCTGCAATGCCTCTGTCTTACCTTCTTGAGCCCATTGACCGTATTCGGGCCACAGCACCAGCAGGACCATTGCTCCGTCAGCAGCTAGAAGGTCCACTGCCGTGGTGAGTTCGCTGCGTACAAACTCGTCTACTGCTGGATCACCAAGCGATGACCAAGTTGTGGACCCGGGAAGTCGAACGTCCGGCACCTCCCACGCACCGGTGATGAGCTGTGCAATATCTGGATGATTTGCAGCCACTGCCTGGGACCACCGCTCCGGCCATGAGCGGCACTGATCGGTCACAACCGAGTCGAACTCCACGCGCAACATATCGAAGCGACTTACTCCGCATCCGAGTTCAACGTCTCCACCGATATCGTCAACGAGGCCCGCCTGTTTGCCTGACTCGGCAGCAGCGGTTCCCATTCCCATAGCCATGAGCAGCGCTGTTGAATCACCGAAGGTATCTACGTTTGCAATTGCAGGAGGCTGAGGGACTGCTGCGGGCGGTTGAGTTGTAGTCGGTCGAGAAGCAGTGGCCGCGGATCGCGAGTTGAAATCGTCTAGGGCAGACTCAAAGTCCGTACTCCGAGCGGATTCATCGATCGGCCATGGGATGAGCGCACAGAGGGCGACTACCACCATGGCCGAGCCTGCAACAGCCAGAGATCGTTCCCTGCTCGGCCAGCGCCGAAGTCGAACGGGTTGCTCAAGGAATCGGTAGGAGATCTCGGCCACAGCCAGAGAACAGCTAATCGCCAAAACAGCCTGAGCGAGTCGCCCCCAGCTAGGTAGCTCTTGACGGACTACCAAAAAGATCGGCCAGTGAGCTAGGTAGATTCCGTACGAACGAAGGCCAAGCCAACGCAACCAACCCACAGAGAAAGCAGCACGCAGCGGGGACCTAGGCAAGGCAAGCGATGCAATGACAACGCAACTCATCGTCGCGTATAAGGCAAACCCGCCCTTGTACAACCAGTCGGTGGCCTGCGGAAGTGTCCACCACCAGTAGACCTGCACTGCCAAGCAGGCGGCTCCGAGTAGAGCCAGTCCTACGCGCCATTTCGGAACGAGTGCGAGTTTTCGACGCACGGGTTTCCGAGAGAGCAGCACGGCAAGAACTGCGCCGAGCAATAGTTCTGCCGCCCGGGTATCAGTCCCAAAGTAGATGCGGTCCTTCGACATGGTGAAGATCCATGGCAGCGATATGGAACACACTGCCAAGGCGCCGAGCGCAAGACCGAGCACTCGCGAACGGGCCTTCGTGAGCTTCCACAGCCCTACCAAGACGAGAGGAAAGATCAAGTAGAACTGTTCTTCAATAGCCAGACTCCAAAAATGAAGCACGGGCGAGGGAGCAACGAACAAATCTCCGTACGAGGCACCTTCGCGAATGAAGTGCCAGTTCGCAACATTAAAAAGCGAGGAGAGAACGTCGCCCGGCATAGTTGCCCGTTGATCAGCAGTGGCAACAAGCCACGCGAACAGCGTTGACACCAGCGCCAACGTTGCCAGCGATGCCGGCATCAGCCTGCGGAATCTTCTGCCCCAAAACTCTCGAAGGGCCACAGTTCCGTTTCTTGCCGACTCGTTGATTAACAGAGTCGTGATCAAGAAGCCAGACAGGGTGAAGAAGGTAGACACCCCGAGGTACCCACCGATCATCACGGTAAATTCGGCGTGATAAAGCACAACTGCGGCTACGGCCAAACCGCGCAGGCCATCAAGTGCGGGTACCGCAGGCAGACGCGGCCCATCAGGGCCCGCCATCAAGATGAAATCTCTGGTATCTGAACTAGTGGAATGCATATGTGGCAATCCTGCGGCGCAGGGAGCCTCTACTTTCGCGCATGGAGCAGCCCCGATCACTCTTTAGCGAGTGATGCCAACCAGAATTCTCAGGAGAAGTTGGAACTGCCTTGAACTTCCTCCTACGGTTCGAACATGAATGACATGCCAGCGGTAGCCGCCCCGCCCGAGAACACATCAAATACGGTGACCTATCTGTTGAACGAACAGATCGCCATCATCACCGTGGACGACGGCAAAGCCAACGCACTGAGTCACGAAACCCTCGGCGGCATTGAGTCTGCTCTAGACCGTGCCGAGACTGACAGCGCACTTGCAGTTGTGATTGCCGGCCGGGTCGGAAAATTCTCGGCAGGATTTGATCTTGGGGTCATGACAAGCGGACCGGAACAAGCACGGGAATTACTTGGACGTGGTGCCGAATTGGGGATTCGAATTCTTGAGTTTTCTCGGCCAGTGGTCTTGGGAGTAACCGGACATGCCTTGGCCATGGGCGGGATTCTACTCTGCTGCGCCGATGTACGCATTGGCGCTCAGGGTCCTTTCAAGCTGGGTCTCAATGAGGTTCGAATCGGCATGCCCGTGCCAGCATTTGCTGCAGAGATTTGCCGCGATCGACTCTCGCCAAGGTTCTTTACCCGAGCTATTCAGCTTGCACATGTGCACTCTCCTGATGAGGCGCTTCAAGCTGGGTTCTTGGATGAGGTTGTTGCCCCCGAAGAGGTTGTGGCTCGAGCAACCGAGGTTGCTGCCGACCTAGGTGCGACCTTGCACGCCGGCCCATTCCGCATGACTCGCACCACCTTGCGTGGCGCACTCGCTCAGCAACTGCGAGAGAACCTTGCTCAGGACCTTCTCGTCTTCTCAGTAGAGCAGTAGAGCAGTAGAGCAGTCGGGCCTTAGTAGCCCAGCTGCGAACTAGGAAGAGAGACACATGCCTTCTCTTCACAGACGTTGGTGACCTTGCCCTTTGGTTGGAAGAAGGCCAGTTTCTGCTGCATCACAGCAGGCTGACGGCGAGGATCCTCGTGCGGGTCTGCACACAGTGGGGAGTCGGCGTTACCCGCATTGGCACCGCTGCACTCGGCAATCCACCGCTCGCTCATGATCGGCGTGATGTTGCCGCTCGGCGGGGCCATTGTTCCGGAATCCCAGAAGACTAAAGCAGAGCCCTCATAGGGGAACTTGCGGATGCCAGGAAGGTTCCAGAACCAGAATGGCTGAATCCCAAGCGGGGCCGAGGTTGCGGCGAGTGTTGGCTTGTAGATCGGCATTCTGAGAGTGCGAGCAATGTTCTGAGCAGTGATCGGCGCCACCTGATGATCACCAAAGGCAACGTCCAGAATCACGGTGTGGGCAGGAGTGCGCTCATAGGCACGGTCAGTCAAATGCTGCACATATCCACTGGTCTCGCCACGATCCCAGAGCATCTGAATAATGCCAAAGGCAAGCTGTTGGTCTAAGGCGTTTGGATATGCAGCACGCAGAATCGACGCAAATTGATCAAAGTCAACGCTGCGCTGTAGCAAGGTTGAGTAGTTCATGCCCGTTACTCCGAGCACAGCGTTCGTCCAGTCTTGGGCAACAGCGGTGACTGCTCCGCCCATGATCCCACCCTCGCTATTGCCATCGAAGTAGGCAGAGTCGGTGTTGATCATGTTTGCACCAGAGGTGGTCTGAAACTCTGCTGCGTTGCCAAGGCCATTTAGGTGGATCATCAAGCGACCTAGGTACAGAGTGTTCAGCATGCTCTGCTGTAGGCGATCTGGTATCGACGGGAACAGGTTGATGTCGCTCAGTGCCTGCGATGCAAAACCAATATCTTCTGCTGCCAAGCCAATCCAACTTGTTGCGCAATACAGCGAGTTATTGGCAGCGGCAGTTCGCTGTACCGAGGTTGATGCAGCCTCATCTGAGGAGCCAAGAAGGCCGTGGCCGTAGACCACGGGCACGGCCTCGCCATTTTCAACTGCAGCGGATGGGACTGT
>WLJI01000183.1 GCA_009701845.1 Actinomycetota bacterium | reverse complement strand
GTCGACGAGGTTGATGTAGGAGATACCTACAACTGGTGTCCGACACAACCCGAAATTCGAACTCTTCAGCCGCAGTCAACGACTGTTCAGCGCATCGAACAGGGACCGCTTCGCTCGAAGCTTCAGATTGACTCTGAGTATCTTCTCCCAGCCTGCGCTCCGAGCGAAGCGCTTCTCAACCCGCCAAGCTTGCTGCAGACGGTAACAACCGTCCTTGAACTTCGTGCTGATGAAGCACTCTTGCGAGTCAACTGCAGCTTGCTCAATCAGGTCCAAGATCATCGCATGCGCGTTCATTTTCCCCTACAAGCACGCGCTCACAGTTCTGTCGCCGAATGCGCTTTCGGGCTTGTGGAACGGCCACTCGCCGCCGAGGGGGGACCAAACGAATGGGGAGTTCCGACCTTCCCCTCGCGACGATTTGTTACAGCAGGCGACCTCACGGTTACTCATCTGGGCCTGTGCGAGTATGAGCTTGTAGATCTAGACGGGGACGCTCAAGATCCGCTCACAACCTCTGGTGCGCTTGCGCTGACACTGCTGCGTTGCACCGGATGGCTCTCTAGAGGCCCGATGGCTTCCCGACCGTTACCCGCCGGCCCAGAGAACGAACTGCTCGGATCTCAACTACAAAAGCCCCTTACCTTGCAGTACGCAATCGCGCTGAACTACCCCGACCCCTACGAGCTTGCAGACCGAGTCTGGTCGCCTGTTCAGGTTGTTAAATCTCTGGGTGGTGGCTCACTGAACGATTCCGGCTCGAAGCTTGAGGTCAGCGGAATGGAAGTTGACGCAGTACTCACCGATAGCAGCGGTCGACTTGTCATTCGTTGTCATGAGCCTTTAGGCCACCAGGGTTGGATGCGGGTTCCGGGGCGGGCCGGGCAGATTGTTGACCTGCTCGGCAATCATATTGGAGAGTTCTCCGAGGAACTCAAGGTTCGACCTCATCAAATACTCACAGTGGCTCTCGACCCGATCGAGCCCTAGACCAAGGAATTGGCTGCTGCTGCCCAACTGCTCCTCGCTACATGACAATCTATGTCTATGCCCACGAGCCCTTCCATGACTCCCGAAGAAGCCGATGAACTTCTGGACTTCACTATTCAAACCAATGAGGGCCGCCAAGACCCCTACCCCGCCTATCGCCAACTTCGCGATTCTCCTAGCAGGTGGCGCAGCGAAGCTGGATCAATCGTGCTTACTGGCTACAACGATTGCCTTGAGGTTTTGCGTCATCCCAAGCTAGGCCGGGCGGAAGCAGATATGGACCTGCCACTGTCGATCGCCGGAAACGAGCGGCAAATATCAGAAGAAAAAACCACGATGTTGTTGATCAATCCCCCCGACCATACGCGAATCCGTTCCTTGGTCAGTCGGGCATTTACTCCTCGCAGAGTTGAAGAACTTCGATCAACGATTGAGGATCTCCTGCTGCCAGTTCTTGACCGCTTCGTAGCTCAAGGTGGCGGCGATGTGATGGCCGACCTAGCTGTCCCGTACCCCGTAGCTGTGATCAGTGAACTTCTTGGAGTCCCGAAAGAAGGCAATGAGCACATCCTTCCTCTTGTTCGCTCCTTAACGGCACTCATCGACCCTGCCGCGACCCCCGAGTTGACTGCTCAGGGTGAGGCTGCGGGCCTAGAGATTGCGCTTTATTTCATAGACCTGGTGGAAAAGAAGCGAGCAAATCCAGATGATCGCTTACTGAGTGCGCTCATTCAGGTAGAAGAGGCGGGAGACAAATTATCGATCGAAGAACTCATCACAAATACAGTTTTGTTGTATGCCGCCGGCTTTGAAACAACTTCCAACCTGATCGGAAACGGGCTTTTACTGTTACTCAAGAACCCCGATCAGATGCAGCGACTGAGAGAAGAGCCAGACCTGATGGCACCTGCAATTCTAGAGATGCTGCGTGCCGATTCGCCCGTTCAGATGAACGTGCGCGTCGCTCTTGAGACGGTAGAACTCTTTGGTGAGTTCCACCCTCGTGGATCCTCATTTGTTGTGCTGCAAAGCTGTGGCAACCATGACTCCTCGGTCTACCCGCAAGCGGACAAGTTTGACATTGCTCGCTTCACCCAACCCGAAGCCCCGCAGCCTCTGAGCTTTGGTTGGGGTGCCCACCACTGCCTTGGCGCACATCTAGCGCGCGCCGAAGGAGAGATTGTGTTTCGCTCCTTACTTGAGCGTTTCTCAGACATGCAGATTGACTCGACCTCGATGCTCACCGCCGAGCCAGTCTTTCGACCGAGTTTCACCTTGAGGGGGCTCGAATCGCTGCCGATTCAGGTAAAGGAATCGCCTTCTCTTGGAGCAACCAGTGGCGACCCAGCACCTGCTTGAGTAGGAGCAGCCTGAGTAGGAGCAGCCTGAGTAGGAGCAGCCTGAGTAGGAGTGACGACCACCGGGCCGATTGCGGTCAACAGCGCATCGCCAGTCCAGCCGCGTGCCGACCAGTTGGGATCTAGTGCAGGCGCTGTGAACAGCGGTCCTTCCCCTTCGGGGTCTACTCCCGGACCGGGGATAATCTCCCAGATCACAGCCGGGCGCTCGCCGTGCCAGCGAATTGCAAACGATGCCACACCCCAGCGTGTCCGGAGTCCGTGAGCCTCGATGGATGCACCGAACCAAGCCTCGGTGAAGGCCGGCAAAATGACCAGAGACTGAGCATCTTCGATGAGGACAAGGTCAAGGATTGCGGCAACTCGAACAGCAATCGCTGCAGGGTCAATCGCCATCTCACCGCAAGCAAGGCCTTGGGCATCTACACAATCAGGGAGCACAGCCTGATCCCCGATTCGGCTGAGTTCAAGAATCCGGCTGAGTGCAGTGCCCTGCGAGCTCGCCATCGCAGCACGAAGGTCAAGGCCTTCAGAAAACAGCCATCTCTCGGGGGAAGGCTGCACATCGATGCTGGTAGCGGGACCGGTGAGCCCTACAGATTTCCAGAACTTGCTACACAGCTCCTCAGCAGCATCAGCAACCTCTGGCTGCCCAACTACTCGCAAGGATGGGGCGACTCGGCCCAGAGCTACTGCTGCCGAGCGAAGTAGGGAACCACCCTCAAGACCGTTCCCTTTTGAGAGTCGGTGGATTGCCTTCGCGACTGGTCCAACAAGTTCCTCAGCCCACATTTCTTGCTGCTTTGCGCAGAGCAAGGCAGCCGCAGCATGGATGAGCGCAACGGTTGCATCGCTTCGATCCGGCATGCGAACCGATCCGCCCAGTCGCTGCGATCCGAGTAACGCACGCGCTACTGGCCCAAGTGGCTCTGTAACGCCAACTCGCACAAGTGCGTCGCAGAGTTCAGCCGCGCGCACTGCAGCAGTCGAAGGGCCAGGTGTGGCAAAGAAGTCATCAGTTGCCGCAAGCAACAAGACGCGCTCTGAAGAAGCGACTACCTGCTCAAGAGCAGCGTCGGGTAGCTCGACTCGCGCCGCACCCTTGGTGTGAGCGGCCCATCCGGCCTCGATCGCTGCTGCGTCCGGAGCCTCCCAGTGAGAAGTTGGACTTGGGCTATTCGTAGAACCTTTTCGGCTGCGGGTTGAACCTGCAGCACGAGTGGAGCGCGGGAGGAGAATTCGCACAACTGCAGTGTGCGGCAGAGCAACCACAAACGCCCCTTCGAGCAAGCCATCGGGCCGACTCACGCTGCCATTGGGGTCTTCGTCATCGGCCTGTTCTAGGCAAGGAGCAACCGTGCCGAGTTCTCCAACAACTCGACGAGCGACAGCTTTAGAAAGCACTGCGGCGACTCGCCCATCCACTGAAAGTACTGAACCCAGCGAGCTGAGCGATGACACTGCTCCTGGCCCATCCAACACAAATGGCCGCAGGGCTACTGCTAGCGCCACGGGAACGGCAGTGAGGTTCTCAATCTCAATGACCACTGCCGAGTCATCCCAGACGCTGCCGTCGGGGGCGGTAGACGTGGCTCGTACCCCAAATGCCCTCTGAATGATGTCTCCACCAGGAACTCGCATTGCGGTTTCAAGGACGGGTGAATCCCCGATCCGACGTTGGCGAACTGCAGCGTCACTCGACGGATAGTGCCAACGGTCTTCTGCGCCGATCCACCAGTCCAAACTCCACGTCTCGCCGCGCATGTGAACAAGGCCGGCAGGGTCAGAGTCTGCGATCGCCCCCGCATCAATGGTTCCTAGGGGGCTCCAGAGCCGAGCTACCCGAGAGTTGTTTGCTGCCGCCCGAGCGAGCGCATATGGCTCGACTAGGCGATGTCCCTGAGCGTGTTCAGCTTGTTCATGCTGTTCATGCTGTTCATGCTGTTCGGCGGAGTGAGAAGTGTTAGCCACCGAAGAGAGGGTAGAAGCAGGAAGTGCGGTGACTGCAACTCGGAGCGCTACGACTTAAAGAGAATGGGTCAGCTAGTAGCTCATCGAAGGGTACTCAGGGCCAGTAGATTCTCGACGAATGAGGCCTCGGTAGGCGTCTTGAGCGCTCGCTCCTTCGTGACACACAGCAAAGACCTCCGAGGCAATAGCCATCTCTACTCCGTATTCGGCTGCAAGCTCCAT
>WLJI01000182.1 GCA_009701845.1 Actinomycetota bacterium | reverse complement strand
TCATCGGTGTCATGGGAACCGAGTTTGATCAGGACTTGAACAACCTGTGGGTTGTCTGCGACGACGGATGCGCCGGAAGATCAGCAGTGTTCAACGTGGATGCCGTGACCAAAAAGTTCACGTCCACGAATATGTATGAGCGCCCAGCCTCGATGCCAAATATCAACAACGAGGGCTTTGCTATTGCTGCAGCCACAGAGTGTGTTGACAATCGCAAGCCCGCATTCTGGGCAGATGATGCAAACACTGCTGGCTACTCATTGCGCTCTGGCAACGTGCCTTGCAGTAACACCGTGATGCCTCCGCCAGTCGTGCCAGAGTTTCCGCTCGGCGCACTTTCAGCGGCGGCCGTTACCTTGCTAGCGCTCGGTGCCCTCTGGGTGCTGCGTCGCCGCAACTCTGGTGTAGCTGCCTGATCTTTGCGGGTTCGGTCAGACCCTTCGGGGTGTCTGTGTAGTTACCTGCACAGACACCCCGAAGGCTGGCGAGCTTGCTCAGGCAAGCTCGCTACACCCGCTGCTCCACATTTGAAGTAGGAGTTGAGTAGCGGTCCATGTTGTTGTGATCCTTAGTCTGCCGGGGTGATGAGACCGTAGTGACCGTCATAGCGTCGGTAGAGGGCGTTTCCCCGACCCGTAGCCGCATCCCTGTAGAACAAAACTGGTTCACCCGAGAGATCAATAATCTCCTGAGCCTCCTGCAGGTTCAAATCGTGAGTACCTAGCACTCGTACCGTCACCATGGCGGCAGAAGAGACATCCTGCGACGCGAGCGGTTCAAGCACATCTAGTAGGTAGGTTCCATCGCCGAGGCGATGCACAAGGCAATCAGCACCTGTTGATTCATCCGTAAAGAGGTGGAAATCGTGGTCAAGGATTTCTAGGTCCTCAATTGCCTCATCGACGCTGACCCGAGAACCCGTCCACGACTTGTGTCGAACTACCTCTCGATCCTCGCGTGGGCGCTCATAAAAAGGCGTTCGTACCGCTCGAAGGTTGCCATGGCGCCATTCACCAGGTGCCGGCACAAGGTTGGTGGGACGAACCCGAGTGAGTAGCTCGTGGTGCCGCAAGAGGCGGTCTCTCAGGCGTGCTTCCAATCGATCAAGAGCATCACACATGGTCTGACCCGATGCGTGAGCTCGAACGAGTTCGCCCTGAAGGTCAACGGCAGCTTCCGCAATCGCAAGTCGCTTCTTGGAAGCTCCAGAAAACTGCGTCAGTTTGACTTTGACAAACAGCACCGGTTCGTTGATAGCAGAAAGGGCGCGGGTCACCTTGGTGATTGCTTCGCCGCGCCGGAGGGCGCTCCCAGGGCCCTGGCAAACAACCTGAAAGGGGTACTCGGCCTGCTCGGGCTGTAGGCGAGTTTGTTCCGAGGTCGCTGAGCCGTCAGAGATGAATTCCGCGGCGGCCGTTGCAGTACCTGAGCCACGAGGCGCCGTAGTCATCCAGACCTCTTCTAACTCGCCAAATTGGAATCGCAGCCGAGCAACGGTCGTCTCCCCAGTCTGTGGCAAATCCTGCCACTCGACGAGGACTTCCTCCTCGCTTCCAATCGTGAGGTCAGGGCCGCGCCCACACCCATACATGGGCAGTGACTCAAGGACTACACCTACCCGTCCTCGCCCGTGCAGTACC
This sequence comes from Actinomycetota bacterium, assembly GCA_009701845.1. Taxonomy (GTDB): domain Bacteria; phylum Actinomycetota; class Acidimicrobiia; order Acidimicrobiales; family Microtrichaceae; genus IMCC26207. The sequence goes on along the minus strand of WLJI01000182.1, from coordinate 2,919 downwards.
TCTCCGTCTACGTGGAGTTCGGCGATCGGGGAGAGTACTTCTAGAGCTTCGCTAAGAGCCCCAATGCCAACAGCGGTCGCCCACCAGCGAGCCACATGCATTGGGGTTGGCTTCACTTCTGGCCGAAGCTCAAGCTCAACAGCTGTAGACCCCCCAACGCTGTTACGCATGCCAGGATCGTAAATTCCCTTCCGATCCAGATGATCAACTCGACCCGGCGAGAATGCTGGGAGTTTCCTGTCTGGCCGTTCGGCCTGCTGATGAACATGAAGGCCCGGATGCTCAGTAACATTGACCGCCGTTGTGTCATCAGTATCTACATCGAAATGGACTCGTGCACCTGAAACTCTGCAAGCAGGGGTCATCTCTGAGAGAGAACACCAGTACCGCCGTCCGCGATCCAAGATCCTTGCTTGCTGAGTGTCGTTATTGATCCATGCAACAATCCCGAACGGCATTTTTGGCCTCGCTTCTTTCGTGTAGCCAATCGAATCGCTCAACCCAATCGGATACCTCTACCCAACCAGATCGCCTAGACGGGCGAGTAGGGCCAAAGGTCAACTACTTCCCCTGAGTCGCACTCGTGACGTTGTGCCCTAGTGAGGGACCCTCAGAGAGACAACGCTTGTGGCCCGCGACAAAACACTCAACTAGGAGGCCACGATGAAGGTGAGCGAAGCCATTCGGAAGATTCCAGCAACGATTGATGCCGCGGAAACGGTGTACGCGGCGGCGAAGTTGATGGACTCTCACGCTGTTGGCGCACTCATGGTTACCGATCAAGGCTTGCTTGTAGGGATCGTCACCGATCGCGATCTTGTTGTTCGAGGAATCGCCCGGCGAGTGGACGCCTCGGCTCGAATCGATTCTGCGATGACCACAAACCCAATCACGGTTCCTGCAGATGCGGAGCTGAATGAGGCATTGACGATCTTTCGCTCTCATCCATTTCGACGTCTGCCAGTGATGCGGGGGGATGAGATTGCGGGCATGCTGACCGTGGACGACCTTGTGGTGGATCTCACCTCGAGTCTGACAACTCTGGTGTTGCCCGTTACAGGTCAGGTCCTTTTCGGCTCGCCAGAACCCTCTACCCCTGCAGTGATTTCTACTTCCCCGTAAACCTAGGTGGACGCTTCTCGGCAAATGCAGTAACTGCCTCACCAAGGTCAGATGTAAAGGTGCACATGATCTGCGTGCGGTTCTCTAAGTCGATTCCGGCCGCAAGGCTGTTGACTTCGAGTTGCGACCACATGACCTCTTTCGTCATCCAGATTCCAGTCGGACTGTTTCCGCAGATGAGCCGGGCAGTCTCGAGCGCCGACTCCATAAGGTCCTCGTCGGGAACGGTTCTGGTAACAAGGCCAATTCGGTCAGCCTCTTCGGCTCCGACAAGGCGACCCGTCAGCAGTAATTCGAAAGCTGCCGATGCTCCAATGAGTCGCGGTAGTAGCCAAGAGACACCAATATCGCATCCCGACAAACCGACACGAACAAACGCTACGTTGAACTTCGCTGAGGCTGCCGCAATGCGAATGTCGCTTGCTAGAGCAAGTGCAAGCCCTCCTCCGGATGCCGCACCGTTGACCGCAGCGATCACCGGGATCTGAAGGTTCGCTAGGGCCGGCACGAGTGAGGCGATGCGCTGCTGGGTATCCATGCTGCTGCGCACCCGGCCGCGCTCTTTGGCGTCAGCCCCTTGGGGCGGATCCATCAGATCTAGGCCTGCACAAAAGCCTCGGCCTGATCCAGTCAGAATGACTACTCGCGCAGACCCATCGTTGCGAAGGGACTCGATGGCCTGGTGGAGTTCGTCGATCAACTCGTTGTTCATTGCGTTGAGTCGATCAGGGCGATCAAGTTGCAGGATACGAATTCCCGCACCCCCATCCTCGCCGGGTGCTGCGCTGACATGAACTACTGCACTGTTGGGAACTACGGCACTGTTGTGAACTACTGCACTGTCCGGACCAACTGCAGGATCTGCCATCGCAGCATCTTGTCAGATGCAGGACCGCACGCGAAGAATCCCCCGGAGGCTTGCACCGCAACTGCTGCCGCATTGGCGCCGGTAAGCGACGGTATCCGTAGCTTACCGGCGCCGAAGATTCTGGCTGCGAGGCGAAGGACCGAACCCTGCAGGTTCGGTCCTTCGCCGATGTCTCGCGACATCTGGTGGCGGAGAGTGGGGGATTCGAACCCCCGGAGGCTTGCACCTCAACGGTTTTCGAGACCGTCCCATTCGTCCGCTCTGGCAACTCTCCGCTCGTAAACTTAGCGGGGCTAGCGCCGACTAGCGAAGAAGGAGACCAGCAGCTCTGCACACTGGGCCTCGAGCACTCGCCCTCGCACGGGAAACTCATGGTTCAGCCGCGGGTCTTGGCCCAGGTGGTAGAGCGATCCGAGGGCTCCTGCTTTGGGATCTTCGGCTCCAAAAACTACGCCGCTAATGCGCGATGCCCACAGTGCTCCAGCACACATCGGGCAGGGCTCCAAGGTCACCACCACAAGGCAATCATCCAATCTCCAGCGACCGAGAGCCGCCGCTGCATCTTGGATCACGAGCATCTCTGCATGAGCTAGGGGGTCTGCATTGATCTCCCGTTCGTTATGGCGCATCGCAATCACTTTTGCCGGCCCGGGGTTCTCGGCGGTGTTGCCTAACTGAACGAGGACTGCTCCGATGGGAACGTCCTCATGAGCGATTGCCGACCGCGCTTGTTCGAGGGCAAGTGTCATCCAATCCTCGTGGCTAGGTGCTGCGGGCAGTACTGGCTGAGCGGAACGCATAGGTGAACGCTACCGGCTCTGCAAAACAGTCCCTGCCCGCCCGGCTTCAGTGTGAGCTGATGCCGAGCGGGCAGTTCCCGTGGCGGAGACGGTGGGATTCGAACCCACGGTGAGTTGCCCCACACACGC